>CANRMK010000052.1 GCA_947631715.1 uncultured Acetatifactor sp. | reverse complement strand
TATACCACCAGCGCAGTGATGACAAAAGCCGCCAGCATGACCAGCATCTCTTTGTTTCCCAGGAAACTGTCCACCACTGTCCGCAGCTTATCCGTGACCGCATCCTCACCCATGGTGTTGATGGCGGAAGAATTTTGCACCACTGTCTGCAGCAGATAGTATACGCACACACCGCAGCCCAGGGAGATCAGGGAGGACGGACCGCACACCAGCCCCACCACTATGGGGACCACATACGGGATCCGGAATGCAAATAAAAGGGGCGTCAGCACGACCACAAGCGAATCCCTGGGCGTGAAACGGAAATACAGCAAAAACATTATCAGATACATGCAGAAGCCTGTCAGCGCCGCTTCCACAGACAAAGCATACATGTGGAGCAGGCTGAACAGCGCCGCAAACGCCACAATAGAGCCCGTGGGCAGGAAAGAGCATGCCAGAGCGGCGATCAGGACCACAGCCATATTGTCCAGCTGGCTCATATAGCCCATTCTGCCGTTCACCGTATTCAGCGCCACGAATGCCAGCAGGAACTTTACCACCGGCAGTATGAACATTTCAAAGCGGCTGTAGAACAGTTTTATTTTTTCTTTTATTTCCAGCAAATCCGTCATTATTGCACCTCATGCCCGACCGAGCAGTCTTTTCCGGCAGACACCATCAGCTACTGCTGCTGCTCATTATACAGGGCGTTCAGCTGTTTCAGATTACGGTAGTAATTCCTCAGATTCTTCTGCGCCCTGGCATAACGGTAAGTACACACAATATAAGTCAGGACTGTATAGGAGCCCACTGTGAGCAGATATCTGAAAAGCGCTGTCTTTGCAAAAGCGGCCAGATCCATCTCATACAGCTCCTGCATGATCACCTCAAAGTTATAAAAAATATAGAGTGCGAACACAACAGCAAACGCGATCGTCCCGCAGATCACAGCCTTTAAGATCTGCAGCGCAATATAGTCACTGCGGAAATAATTGCCGATCTTTATGCTTTTCTTTCCCTCTCCGTTCTCAAAGGATGCCATTTGGGTCATCAAAATGACCCTGTCTTCGTTCAGCACTCTCCCTCACACCTTTCACGCTGTCCACAGACATACTGCGCCCTTGCATAGTATGCCCCGGAATGCCCTATTATTTCAGGAATCTCATCTTTGCACTCTGTTCATCCCCCGCAGGCTTCTGAGGCGGAGGCGCAGGTCTGCTGCTCTTCAGCACATCGCCGAATCCCTTGGTCATGCTCAGCTTGCACCGCTCACAGTATTTGCCGCTGCGGATAGGCGCACCGCACAGTTCGCAGTTCAGAAAGACTGCGGAGTCTTCCGTCACTTCAAGGCGGTCCTCTTTCAGCCACTGGCGGATCTGTGCCGGTTCCACATCACATGCCTCCGCCACTTCAGCGATGCCCACACCGCGGTGTTCCCGGATATATTCCTTTACTTCCTGGAACTTTGCCTCCTGGGTCTCCCTGCAGGACGGGCAGACGGGCGCTCCCGAAATATAGTTGAAAATCCTACCACACACTCTGCAATTCCTGATGTTCATAGTATCCTCCATTTTGCGCGGCTAATGTAATTGTATCGTATCGCTTAAGAAATGCCTGATCCGCAGGCAATGGAAACAAAGCAGACTTTCTCCGCCCCGGCGTCCCTCAGTGTCCTTGCCGCTTCGTCCATGGTACTGCCGGTGGTGTAGATATCGTCTACCAGTAGTATTGTCTTTAATTTTACATCATTTCTCGGTATATGGAAAGCTTTTTTCAAATTATTTTGGCGTTCTTTGGGATTTAACTGCTTTAGGGGCACCGTGTTCCTCACCCGGACAAGCAGATCCGCCCTCACCGGTATCCCCATCCGTTTCCCGATCTCCCGGGCAAAAAGCTCCGCCTGGTTATAGCCCCGTGCGGCCAGCCTCTTTCGATGAAGCGGAACGGGCACCAGGGCGTCCGGCTTAACGGCACGGATAAATTCCCCCAGGTACTCCGCCGCCTGTTCTCCGTAAAAGTCGGCATATTCTCTGCGCCCGGCGTACTTAAAGCGGTACAGAGACTTGACAGCGCTGTCATATTCATACAGGGATCGTCCCCTGTCGTAGATATGCTTTCCCGACATACAGTCCCGGCAGTATTCTCTCTCCTCCGACAGCTTTTTCCCGCACTGCATACACCAGGGCGGCGTGATAAGCTTGAATTTCCTTAAGCATTCCGTACAGATCTTCTCCCCCTGCGGCTGCACGATCCTGTCGCAGACAGGGCAGCGCCGGGGATACAGAAGCTGCAGGGCCGCTGCCATTATTTTGTTTTTTCTCATGATTCAGGCTCCTTTCAGGAACCTTCTCCCATATCAAAAACTTCCCGTATTCTTTCCCTCAGCCCGGTATACCGGCGGTTTTCACTGACATTGTCGATCATGCCGCGGACTGTGTCACTGCTGCCCAAAATCGTGACACAGCTTTTCGCCCGCGTGATCCCCGTATACAGAAGATTGCGGTTGAACAGCATTTTCGGTCCTGCGAGCAGGGGCAGGATCACCGCGGGATATTCACTTCCCTGAGACTTGTGGATCGTGACCGCATACGACAGCTCCAGTTCATCCAGCAGAGAAAACGGATATGTCACCCTGCGCTGCTCGTCATACTCCACTACCAGCACAGAGGCGGCTTCATTGATTTCCAGGATCCTGCCCATATCGCCGTTAAAGATCCCTGTCCCCTTATCCACAGGAATACCGTACCGGCTGACCACTTCCCACTCCAGCTGATAATTATTCCTGATCTGCATGACCTTATCGCCCTCGCGGTAAATGGTATTCCCGCTCACATGCTCTCTCTTATGCCCGTCCGGCGGGTTCAGGTACTTCTGCAGAATGCCGTTCAGCGTCTCACACCCCAGCGCCCCTTTTCTCATAGGCGTCAGCACCTGAATGTCAAAGGGTGTGGCATTCACATATTTCGGCAGTTTCTCCCGGATCAGCTGAATCATATGTTTGTATATGACATTTACGTCATTTCTTTCGAGATGGAAAAAATCCCTCGACTGATTGTCCAGTGCGATCTGTTCTCCCTGATTGATCCGGTGTGCGTTGACAATAATATCGCTTTTTTCCGCCTGCCGGAATATCTTCTGCAGCTTCACCATGGGAAATACGCCGCTTTCGATCAGATCCCGCAGTACCTGCCCCGGCCCCACACTGGGCAGCTGATTCACATCCCCCACCAGCACGAGCCTGGTGCCGGGAATCACCGCTTTCAGCAGAGCCTGGAACAGCTGAATGTCTACCATGGACATTTCATCGATAATGATCACATCCGCTTCCAGAGGATTCTCTTCGTTGCGCTCAAAATTTATCCTGCGGGCGTCTTCGCCTGACAGGGCGCTGCTTAGTTCCAGCATCCGGTGAATGGTCCGGGCCTCAAAGCCGGTGGCTTCCGTCATACGCTTGGCCGCCCTCCCGGTAGGAGCCGCCAGATAAATATCCTGTCCCTGAGCTTCAAAATAGCGGATGATCAGATTGATCGTGGAAGTCTTTCCCGTCCCAGGGCCTCCAGACAAAATAAAGAGACCGTTTTGGATACATTTCAAGACTGCCTGCTGCTGCAGCTCGTCCAGCTCCATGTTCAGCTCTCCTGCCAGACGCTCCAGCTGCTTTTTCACCGCCGCATCCTGGGAGGGAAGATTCTCCGCCTCCGCCATGGGTATGCTTCGCTCATACAGCATTCTGGCGCAGTTCAGCTCCGCATAATAGTAAGAGGAAGCATAGACGCTCTCTCCCCTGATCACGATCTTCTTATCCATCATCAAATTATCCATCTGTGGACGGATATGATCTGAAGACAGATCCAGAAGCGTCTGCGACCGATCCAGCAGGACAGGCATGGGAAGATAACAGTTCCCCTCGCCCACTCCTCCCAGAAGCGCATAAAGGATACCGCTGCGGATCCGGTAGTCGGAGTCCGTATGGATGCCGATCCTTGCAGCCAGCTCATCCGCCATTTTAAATCCGACACCGCTTATATCTTCTGCCAGCCGGTATGGATTTTCTTTCAGAATGCTGTACAGCTTTGTTCCGTAAGCATCATATATCCTCATGGCCAGTGCATTGCCGATCCCAAACTGCTGCAGATATACCATGGCGCTCCGCAGTTCCTTTTTCTCTTCCATCTGCAGAGCGATCTCCCGAGCTTTCTGCTCACTGATGCCCTTGATCTCCGTCAGGCGTTCCGGTTCTTCCTCTATGATCCGAAAGGTATCGCTGCCGAATTTCTTAACGATCCTGGCAGCCAGAACCGTCCCTATTCCTTTCACCGCACCTGAGCCGAGATACCGCTCCATGCCGGCGCTGTCCTGGGGAGCCGTGATCTGAAAGCTGCTGATCCTGAACTGTCTGCCGTATACCTGATGCTCTGTATATTCTCCCTGCGCGCAGATCGTCTCCCCCTGCCCGAGGCCTCTGCAGGCGCCCACACAGGTGATCTCCTCCCCCTGGGATACCAGGTTCATCACCGTATAACCATTTTCCGCATTTTGAAAGACAATATGTTCTACATATCCGTTAATCGTTTCCATTTTCGCCGCTCATTCCGGTTTTCACAGCTTTATCCCGCCACATCTTATTCTGGTAGAACGCCCGTCCGATCAGCAGTGGTGTTGATAGTTCATATTTTATGATTCAACAAAAACCTCCCTTTTTTGTATTCTGCCAGGCTGGCTGCCTTGAATCAGCGCCGCCGTGGCCCATACAAAAACGGGGAGGTCTGTGATCCTGTTCTAAATTTTGTATGATCGTCCTGTCATGGCCGGATCTTTTCCTTTTTCGGCCTGTCCGGTTCCCGGACTTTTACGCATTCTCTTTCGACTCAGGGATCGGTGTGGTCTCATAGTTGCGCTTCATCTGTTCATAGAGCATCTGCGCCAGGCCGAGACTGCTCTGTTCGGTAGTCATCTCAGCCACGCCCTGGATCATCTGGTCCTTATAGAAATCCATCATAGAAGAGGTATAATTGGATGTCTCTTCGCTTTGGGGAATGGTCTTGAGCATTCCCTTGTAGAGCTGCTCCACAAAGTAAGCTTCAAACTGTTTGCAGGCGTTCATCAGCTCTTCGTCTGAGGCCTGCGCATAATCCTTATTCTGCAGCTGGTCTTTCAGCTTATCGGCGGACTGGCTGGCCGCGTTTGAATAGACATCGCTGTACATAGATGTAATATCGCTCATGTCGATCATAGTAGAATCTCCTTTCATTGCTCAGGCTGAGCCTAACGGCGCAGGTTGTTGGCCTGCTGGAGCATTTCATCGGAAGCCTGGATGGCCTTGGAGTTCAGTTCATAAGCGCGCTGGGCTACGATCATATTTACCATTTCGTCAGCCACCTGGACATTGGAGCCCTCCAGATAGCCCTGATATATCTTGCTCTTCAGTACCTGATCATTGGTGGCCTCGTTGATCGGCTGGCCGCTGGCTGCAGTCTGGGCGTAAAGGCTCTCTGCCAATCTCTCCAGGCCGTTTGGATTGTTGAACTGGGTCAGGCCTATCTGAATGCCGATCGGCTGAGGATTGTTCCTTTCGTCAGGGTAGCACACATTGCCGTCCGCCGTGACGGTAATGCGGCTCAGGATATAACTGTCGTTCAATATTATGGGCCGTCCATTGGTGTCCAGCACAGGCAGACCGTCCGTATTGGCCAGCATATTTCCGTTCTCCGCCAGGGTCCAGAGCAGATTGCCGTTCTTTGTATAATAGGTATTGCCGTCACCGCCGCGGACTGCAAAGAATCCCCGCCCATCAATGGCAAAGGCCGTGTCACTGTCAGAGGCGATCATATTCCCGGTCCTGAAGATCGTTGTGATGGAAGCATTTCTGGTGCCCAGCCCTACCTGCGCACTGGTGGGCTTCCTGTCTCCGTTGGCCGTGGTAGTCTTAGTCTGCAGGGTCTGATACAGCAATGTCTTAAATTCGTTTACCTGCGTCTTATAGCCCTGCGTATTCACATTTGACAGATTATTGGCAATGGTATCCAGGTTCACCTGCTGGGCGATCATGCCCGTTGCCGCCGTCCATAAACTCCTGACCATATGTATCCTCCTTTTATTCCGCATCCGCATGCAAAACTGCGGCTATCGCCCAGGCCGCTTCAGGGAACCTACTGTACTACTGTACTCTTCCCAGCTGGTTCACCGCGATCTCAAGCGAGCTGTCGTAAGTCTGGATCACTTTCTGATTGCTTTCATAGGCTCTCGTGACCGCTATGAGATTGACCATTTCCGATACCACCTGCATATTGGCCATCTCCAGATAACCGGAATGGACCTCCGCATCCGCCGGGGCAAAGGTCGCGCCCTCCACAGGGCGGTAATAGGACTCCCCGTATTTCTCCAGATAATTATAATCCTCAAAGTCCGTAAGCCGGATCGTCGCCACCGCTCTTCCATCCTGATAGATCGTACCGCCTTCATCGATCACGGTATCTTTCAGCGTGTCCACCTGGATCCGGGTGTTGTTGGTGCTTAAGACATAATCGCCCTCTGTCGTTACAAGGTAGCCCTCTCTCGTGAGGGTGAACTGGCCCGCCCTGGTATACATGGTAGACGTCTCACCCGCTTTATTGGTGAACTCTACGGTAAAGAAACCGTTCCCCGACAGCGCCAGGTCATAGGTGTTGTCCGTGATCCGGAAAGAACCCTGGGAAAAATCCGTGTAATTCTCGCCGATCTTCACACCGGGATTGTTGTATCCTAACGGCTGTACATTGCGGATCCCCACGGAGGCGTCCTTGATCTTTACCGTCAGCAGATCCGAGAAAGACTGGCTGGTGGCTCCCTCTTTCTTATAGCCTACCGTCGATGCATTGGCAAGATTATTTGTCAGGGTGTCCATCCTGTGCTGTTCATTCAGCATCCCGGTATATGCGGTATACAAGCCTTTTAACATCAGGCGCTCCTTCCCATCCGGCCCATCGCCGGAAGTTTTTCTGTATCTGTATCTGTGTCCGAAAGATCAGTTTTCACGGTAGCCCGAAAGGAATTCCACATACTTTCCGGTGCCGATAGCGACTGCCGTCATGGGATCTTCTGCAGTCATGGTATTGATGCCCGTCTTGGCGGAGATCAGTTCCTCCAATCCCCTTAACAGACTTCCGCCGCCGGTGAGTACGATCCCCCTGTCGGCAATATCCGCCGCCAGCTCAGGAGGCGTTTTCTCCAGCACGCTGTGGATCGTCTCCACGATCTGGGCTGTAGTCTCTTTCAATGCTTCTTCCGTTTCCTCGGAGGATACCTTAACGGTCTTTGGAAGTCCCGTTACCAGGTTGCGCCCCCGCACATCCATATAATCTACCTCAGGACGTTTATAGGCGGATCCGATCTTTATTTTCATATCTTCTGCGGTACGTTCACCGATCAGAAGATTATGTTTCTTCCTCATATACCGGACGATGGCTTCATCAAAATCATCTCCGGCGATCTTGATGGAAGCGCTGACCACAGTGCCTCCCAGGGAAATCACTGCGATATCGGAAGTGCCGCCGCCGATATCCACGATCATATTTCCGCAGGGCTTTGAGATATCGATCCCCGCTCCGATGGCTGCAGCGATAGGCTCCTCGATAATGGCCACCTCTCTGGCGCCTGCCTGATAGGTAGCGTCCTCGACCGCCTTTTTCTCCACTTCCGTCACGCCGCTGGGAACGCAGACAGCAATGCGCGGCTTTCGGAAAGTTCTTCTGCCCAGAGCCTTTTGAATAAAATACTTCATCATTTTCTCCGTGACAGTATAGTCGGAGATCACGCCCTGGCGCAGGGGCCTCACCGCCACAATATTGCCGGGAGTTCTTCCCAGCATCAGGCGGGCATCCTCCCCAATGGCCTTGATCTTATTTGTATCTCTATCGAAAGCAACAACAGAGGGCTCTTTCAGCACTACGCCTTTTCCTCTGATGTATACCAGAATGCTGGCCGTACCCAAGTCAATTCCAATATCCGTGCACTGCATGTTCCTGTTACCCCTTTCTGATGGATATCCGGTGTCAAAGTATAAATCTGGTCATACATTGTTTATTATAACCGAAAACTTTCCATTTTCATAGGGGTTTTTCAAAATTTTCTTTTGGAAAAAATAAATGCGGAGAAAAGAACGGTTCCGTCCGCTCATTTCTCCGCTTCCATGCTCTGTATTTATTCTATCGGCACACTGACAGAATTTCTTTAGCCTTCGGGCAAAATTTATTTAAGACCCATTTATTTGAGATCTCCTTTGCTGGCCCGCTCCAGCATTTTTTTCACGTATACTCCTGTATAGGACTTTTTATTCTTTGCAATTTCCTCCGGCGTGCCCCGGGCGATCACGGTGCCGCCCCTGTCTCCGCCCTCCGGGCCCATATCTATGATATAATCCGCTGTCTTGATCACATCCAGATTATGCTCAATGACCACAACGGTATTCCCGCCGTCCGCCAGCCGGTGGAGAATATTGACTAATTTGTGGACGTCCGCGAAGTGCAGGCCGGTGGTAGGTTCATCCAAAATATAAATCGTCCTGCCGGTGCTTCTGCGGGAAAGCTCCGAAGCCAGCTTGATCCGCTGGGCCTCGCCGCCGGACAGGGTCGTGGACGGCTGTCCCAGCTTCACATAGGACAGGCCTACATCGTAAAGCGTTTCGATCTTGCGGCGGATAGACGGAAGATTTTCAAAGAACGTATAAGCCTCCTCCACAGTCATGTCCAGCACGTCAAAAATACTCTTCCCCTTGTATTTGACATCCAGCGTCTCCCTGTTGTACCGTTTGCCGCCGCAGACCTCGCAAGGCACATATACATCCGGCAGGAAATGCATCTCTATCTTTATGATGCCGTCGCCGCCGCAGGCTTCGCAGCGTCCTCCCTTCACATTAAAGCTGAACCGCCCCTTGCCGTATCCCTTTGCCTTTGCGTCCGCCGTGGAGGCAAAAAGGTCTCTGATCTGGTCAAAGACACCGGTGTAGGTCGCAGGGTTGGACCGGGGCGTCCGGCCGATTGGTGACTGGTCGATAGCGATGACCTTGTCCAGCTGTTCCATTCCCAGGATATCCTTATGCTTCCCCGGAATGCACCTGGCCCGGTTCAGGTCCTTAGCCAGCCGCTTGTACAGGATCTCGTTTACCAGCGAGCTTTTTCCGGAGCCGGATACGCCGGTGACGCAGGTCATAACTCCCAGCGGAAATTCCACGTCGATGTTCTTGAGATTGTTTTCCCGTGCTCCCGTCACTTTGATCCAGCCTGCAGGCTTTCTGCGCGACTCGGGTACGGGAATCTTCAACTTTCCGCTCAGATACTGACCAGTGACGGATTCCGGCACCTGCATGATCTCCCGGGCCGTCCCGCAGGCGATCACCTCACCGCCGTGGGAACCGGCGCCGGGGCCGATGTCCACCACATAGTCCGCCGCCAGCATAGTGTCTTCGTCGTGTTCCACCACGATCAGCGTATTGCCCAGATCCCGGAGGCTCTTTAATGTATTCAAAAGCTTGTCATTATCCCTTTGGTGCAGGCCGATACTGGGCTCGTCCAGAATATAGCAGACACCCACCAGGCCGGAGCCGATCTGAGTCGCCAGGCGGATCCGCTGGGCCTCGCCGCCGGAGAGAGTTCCCGTCGCCCTGGACAGAGAAAGGTAATCCAAGCCCACATCCACCAGAAATCCCACCCGCGCCCTGATCTCTTTCAGGATCTGGTTTCCGATCAGCTGCTGCTGTGGCGTCAATTCCATAGAGCCGAGAAAGTCTCTCAGCTCCCCCACAGCCATCGAGGTGATCTCATAAATGTTCCTGCCGCACACGGTGACTGCCAGCGCTTCTTTTTTTAACCGCATGCCGCCGCATTCCTTACAGGGCGTGATCCGCATGAACGTCTCGTATTCCTGCTTCATGGTCTCGGAAAAGGTCTCCTTATATTTCCGCTCCACATTGCGGATCAGGCCCTCAAACGCCACGGGATAGACGCCTCTGCCCCTCTGGCCCTGATAGTGGACCTCCACCTCTTTTCCGCCGGTACCGTGGATCAGGATCTTCCGGATCTTATCCGGGTATTTTTCAAAAGGAGTATCCAGATCGAAATGATACTCTTTGCAGAGGGCCTGCAGGACCGCATTGGTAAAGCTGGATTTATCCGTACAGGACTGCCAGCCCATAACAGTGATGGCTCCCTGGTTGATGCTGAGGCTCTTGTCCGGGATCATCAGATCCTCGTCAAACTCCATCTTGTACCCCAGTCCCAGGCATCCGGGACATGCACCAAAAGGATTGTTGAAAGAAAAACTCCGCGGCTCGATCTCGCTGATGCCGATACCGCAGTCCGGACAGGAAAAGCTCTGGCTGAACGTGAG
>CANRMK010000051.1 GCA_947631715.1 uncultured Acetatifactor sp. | reverse complement strand
ATCTTCAAGCGGAGACGGCGGGATTCGAACCCGCGAGCCCCGAAAGGCTAACGCATTTCGAGTGCGCCCCGTTATGACCGCTTCGATACGTCTCCGGACTTATGTTATTTTATCGGAAAAACAGCCGTTTGACAAGTACCGGCATAAAAACTTTAAAAAAATTTTTCTCTGCATTGTGCACAAAGCGGGAATAGGTTATAATGGAAGCTGTGAGCGGGAAAGCGGTTCCCGCATCACTGAGCGCCCTTGAGGCAGAATGGAGGAGCATATGAAGAGAATAGGAATGTTGACCAGCGGCGGAGACTGTCAGGCCCTGAATGCGGCGATGAGAGGCGTTGTGAAGACCCTTTTCAACAGCAAGGAAGAGGTGGAGATCTATGGATTTCTGGACGGCTATAAGGGACTGATCTACAGCAGATTCCAAATGCTGACAGGGAAAGACTTCTCGGGAATCCTGACCAAGGGCGGAACTATTCTCGGCACTTCCCGCACTCCCTTTAAGACGATCAACGACCCTGATGAGAACGGTCTGAATAAGGTAGAGGCCATGAAGCAGAATTACTACAAGCTGCAGCTGGACTGCCTGGTGATCCTCGGGGGGAACGGCACCCACAAGACGGCAAATCTGTTGAGCCAGGAGGGGCTGAACATCGTTACGCTTCCTAAGACCATTGACAATGACCTTTGGGGAACGGATATGACGTTCGGCTTCCAGAGTGCTGTGAATATCGCCACGGAAGCTATCGACTGCATCCATACCACGGCGGCGTCCCATGGCCGTGTGTTCATTGTGGAGATCATGGGGCATAAGGTGGGCTGGCTGCCCCTGAACGCCGGGATGGCAGGAGGCGCGGACATTATCCTGATCCCGGAGATTCCCTTTGACATTGACAAGGTCATTGAAAAGATAGAAGAGCGCGAAAAGCGCGGCAGCAGATTCACCATCATCGCCGTGGCAGAGGGCGCTATTTCCAAAGAGGATGCCGCGCTCTCCAAGAAAGATTACAAGAAGAAGCTTGAGAAACGGACCGCTCCCTCCGTGTCCTATGAAATTGCAGAGCAGATCCAGAAAAAATCCGGCAGGGAGGTGCGCGTCACGGTACCCGGCCATGTACAGCGTGGAGGAAGCCCCTGCCCATATGACAGGGTATTTGCCAGCCGCCTGGGATCTGAGGCAGGCAAGCTGATCCTGGACGGACAGTACGGTTTTATGGTAGGCTACAAGAACCGTGAGATCGTCCGTGTGCCTTTGGAGGATGTGGCAGGAAAACTGAAGACTCTGGATCCTGACGCCACTATCATCCAGGAGGCAAAGCTTCTGGGGATCAGTTTTGGAGATTAATATGTCTTATACCGCTTTATACAGAAAATTCCGGCCGGATACATTTGCGGACGTAAAGGGCCAGGATCATATTGTGACGACGCTGAAGAACCAGCTGAAAGCGAACCGCATCGGACATGCCTATCTGTTCACTGGCACGAGGGGCACAGGAAAGACTACCATAGCGAAAATTTTTGCCCGCACAGTGAATTGTGAGAATCCCGGTGAGGACGGTCCCTGCGGAGAATGCCGCATCTGCCGGGCAATCGCTGCAGGAGCCAGCATGAATGTAATCGAGATCGATGCTGCCTCCAACAACGGCGTGGACAATATCAGGGAGATCGTGGAGGAGGTTTCCTATTCCCCGGCGGAGGGGAAATACAAGGTTTATATCATAGACGAGGTGCATATGCTTTCCATAGGGGCTTTCAACGCGCTGTTGAAGACTTTGGAGGAGCCGCCCTCCTATGTGATCTTTATTCTCGCGACCACGGAGGTACATAAGCTGCCGGTCACGATCCTGTCCCGCTGTCAGAGGTATGATTTTAAGCGTATATCCATTGATACCATCACTGCGAGGCTGCAGGAGCTGACCGATGCGGAAAAGGTACAGGTGGAGGAGAAAGCGCTCCGCTATATTGCCAAGACGGCGGACGGATCCATGCGGGACGCCCTGAGCCTCCTTGACCAGTGCATTGCTTTCCACCTGGGGAATGAGTTGACTTATGATAAGGTCCTGGACGTGCTTGGAGCGGTGGATACAGAGGTCTTCAGCAGATTGCTCAGGAGCGTGCTGGAGAATGATGTGCTGGGCTGTATCCATCTGTTGGAAGAAATCGTCATGCAGGGCCGGGAGCTGACTCAGTTCGTGACAGATTTTACATGGTATCTCAGAAATCTGATGCTTGTACAGGCTTCGGACGGTCTGGAGGATGTGATCGACATGTCCACAGACAATCTGAAACGTTTAAAAGAAGAGGCAAAGCTGGCAGACATGGATAGGATCGTCAGGTACATTCGGATCTTTTCCGAATTGTCTGGTCAGATCCGCTATGCTTCCCAGAAACGGATTCTGGTGGAGATCGCGCTGATCAAGCTGTGCCGTCCCGAGATGGAGGTGGATCGGGAGTCCGTCCTGGACCGCATCCGGCGGATAGAGGACAAGGTAGAGAACGGTGTGGTGATGCCGGCCGAGCCCGGTGTGAAAGCGGCTGATGCTGTAAACGCGCTTCCGGCGCAGAAGCCTGCACTGCCGAAAGCTGTTCCGGAAGATGTCCGGCAGATCGTCGCAAAATGGCCCGCCATTGTGGGAAGTGCAGACAACCCTATGCGGATCTATATGAAATCTGCCAAGCTGAGCCTTGGAAATGACGGGCTGATCGTTGTGCTGGAAAACGGAGTGGCTTCCGATTATTTTATGCTGCATCCGGAAAACAAAGCCAGGCTGGAGGCGCTGCTGTCTGATTTTTCCGGTAAGGATATCCGGGTGGATATTCAGACTGTGAGCGGGCCCCAGGAATTTGAACGGAATTATGCGGATCTCTCCCAGATCATCCAAATGGAGATCGATGAGGAGGATGACGAATAGAGGATGAGGGGCAGTTCATCTGCACAGGCCGCATAGACGGCAGAAAGCGAGGTATTTACACTATGGCAAAGCGAGGCGGATTTCCTGCGGGCGGAATGCCGGGCAATATGAGTAATCTGATGAAGCAGGCACAGAGAATGCAGCGTCAGATGGAGGAGAGCCAGAAAGAGCTGGAGACAAAGGAATTTACGGCTGCGGCCGGGGGCGGCGCTGTTGAGGTGACGGTCAGCGGTAAAAAGGAGATACTGCGGGTGAAGCTGTCCCAGGATGTGGTAGATCCGGAAGATATAGAGATGCTTCAGGATCTGATCGTGGCTGCGGCAAATGAGGCGGTCAAAAAAGCCGATGAGGCCAGCGCCGAGCTGATGGGAAGAATGACCGGAGGACTGGGAGGGCTGCCTTTCTGATGGATCTGTACAGCGGACATATCAATAAGCTGATAGATGAGCTGGCTGCTCTGCCGGGGATCGGAAACAAATCAGCCCAGCGGCTGGCGTTTCATCTGATCAATATGCCACAGGACAAGATCAGGCGCCTGACAGATTCTATTTTAGAGGCGAAAGCTAACGTGCGGCACTGCAAGGAGTGTTATACGCTGACAGACAGCGATGTCTGTCCTGTGTGTGCAAATAAGAACCGCAACCATAAGATGATCATGGTGGTGGAAAATACAAGGGATCTGGCAGCTTATGAGAAAACCGGCAGATATGAGGGGGTATACCATGTGCTTCACGGAGCGATTTCCCCCATGCTGGGCATCGGCCCCGGCGATATCAAGCTTAAGGAATTGATCGAGCGCCTTCACGGAGACGTGGAGGAAGTCATTATTGCCACCAACTCCAGCCTGGAGGGGGAGACGACGGCGATGTACATAAGCAAGATGATCAAGCCGATGGGAGTGAAAGTGACCAGAATCGCAAGCGGAGTGCCGGTCGGAGGCGATCTGGAATATATCGATGAGGTGACATTGCTGCGCGCCCTGGAGGGCCGCGTAGAATTATAGAAGCTGCGGCAGGCGGCGGAAAAGAGGAAATATGTCGGTAGAAGTAAATGTATTTGGGAAATATCCAGATGGCAGGGACATTATGCTGTACACCATAACGAACAGCCGGGGAATGCAGGCGGCCGTAACGAACATCGGTGCAGCGCTGGTAAGGCTTATAGTGCCGGACAGGAACGGAAAACTGGACGATGTAGTGCTGGGATTTGACCGCGGTGAGGACTATCTGGGAAACGGGAGTTTCTTTGGAGTGGTCGTAGGGCCGAATGCAAACCGTATTGCCGGCGCTTCGTTTGCGCTGGATGGAGTGACGTATCAGCTGGACGTAAACGATGGCCCCAACAATCTCCACAGCCATAAGGAAAAGGGATACCACAAGCGCCTGTGGGAGGTGGAAACAGGTGACAACAGCGTTAAGTTCACTCTGGAAGATCCGGCTGGCAGCATGGGATTTCCGGGGAATAAGACGATTACGGTGACTTATTTTCTGGATGAGGAAAACGGGCTGACCCTGCTTTATGACGGATGGAGCGACTGCCGCACGGTCATGAATCTTACGAACCATACCTATTTTAACCTGGAGGGACACAACAGCGGTACCATGCTGGACCATGAACTCTGTCTGAACGCTTCCAGGTATACTCCTGTAGTGGCGGGGGCGATACCCACGGGAAGAATTGAACCCACGGCCGGCACACCGATGGATTTCACGAAATCAAAAAAAATAGGCCGCGATATCGATGCGGATTTTGAACAGCTGCGTTTGTGCGGAGGCTTTGACCATAACTGGGTCATTGACGGCTGGGACGGGAGCCTCCGGCAGTTTGCGACGGTAAAGGCGCCGAAGAGCGGCCGCATCATGAAAGCTTTTACCACCCTCCCGGGAGTCCAGTTCTATGCGGGGAACTTTATCGACCGGCAGCAGGGAAAAGAAAACGCCGTATATGAGGCTCGGATGGGGCTGTGCCTGGAGACGCAGTTTTTCCCTGATTCCGTTCATAATCTGCAGTTCCCCAACTGCATTTTCGGCGGTCTGAGCCAATATGAGTCGGTAACGCTTTATAAATTTGAGATATGACCTGGAATGCAAACCTTGTCGAAGAATTTTTAAGATCTGCATGACAAAGAATGATAAAATACCTCTCCTGTCGATGTTATCATGGATAAAAACGGCATGGGAGGTGTTTTTATGGATTTGCCAAAAAATATTGTACAGATCGGAGAACCGGGAGGGAACTGCAGGATCTATGTGGAGGATTATGTCACTTCCTATATCAAGCAGCTGAACCGGCATGCAGGGGACAAGGCAATGGCGGTAGGGCTGTACGGTGTCAGAAAGGAAGAGGCGGGTATCACGTATCTGTTCTTTTATGGCGCGGTCCGACTGAATTTCCTGCAGAGAGAAAGCCGTCATCTGTCCCAGGCTGTATTGCAGGAGGCGGAGCAGCAGCGGAGAAAGTTCTTCCCGCAGTATGAATTTCTTGGATATCGGCTGTTGAACGGCGAGCTTGTGGAGGGATTTCATGTCTGCCAGCAGAATATCTGCAGATACATAGCGGGATATGCGCAGTTTTATGAAAAAAATGACAGCATGCTCGCATTTATGCTGGATGACCGTAAGGAAGAGGCAAAGCCGGAGGAGTTCAATCAGGAAAAATATGATGAAGTAAAAAAACGTCAGGAGGAGAGAAGACAGCAGGCGGAAGAACAGAGTGGACAGGCTGTGCCTTTCAGAAAAAACAAAAAGGTGCAGAACGCCGGCGGCAGAATCCGGAGAATGCAATATACTGCAGCTGCGGTTTTTGTGGTATTGTGTGCAGCGGGCTTTGCGGTCATGAACAACGAAAAGGCCAGAGAAACTTTGAATATGGCGGCTTCCCAGATGCTGGAGGACGCTTCCACGCAGCAGCTTCCGGATGTGATGGAGGCGGCAAACCCCTCCGCACAGGTGGGGACTATTGTGACGGAGGACAAATTGACGGCTGCAATCCTGCAGGAAAATACAGCCGCAGCAGGATCGCAGACCAATGCGCCGGACAGGTCTGCTTTGCCGGAAATCACCCCGGATCCAGTGCCTGAGACGACCACGTCCCCCGAGCCGATACCGCAAGAGACTGTGGACCCCGAACCGGCGCCGACAGATGATCCGGAATCTGCACCGGAGGACAGTGCCGCTTTGGCGCCGTCACCGGAGGCTGAAACAGCTGCGGAGCCGGCGTCCTATGTGATCAGGCGGGGAGACACTCTGATCGGAATCTGTACCGCAAGGTACGGAAGCGATGAAAAGGTGGCGGAAATCTGCAATTTTAACGGCATTGCGGATCCCAACGACATTAAGGTGGGGCAGAAAATTTTATTACCATAGTATGGGAAAATGTGGTAAAATGATTTTATTCAAGGCATTTTACAAGCTGTATTGCCCCGGAGGTACCATGGCGGATATCAAAAGTTACTTTAAAGAAAAGGCAAAGCGGGAACAAAGGCAGACCGATTATAAAGAGAAGATTTTAAGACATAGGCTGGTGTCGGTGTACCGCGTGCTCCTTGTGGCGGCATGCGCTGCAGCTTTGATCGCATTGATGGCGGTTCAGTATAAGCGCCATGTATATACAGATTACGATGTGATATCCACTGTGCCCAGGGAGAGCGCCCAGGGCGCTATAGATGTCAGACTCGGGAATTCGATACTGACGTACAGCAAGGATGGAGCCCACTGCACCAATGCCCAGGGAGAAACCACATGGAACCAGACATATCAGATCCAGGATATCAGGCTGGCGCTCAGCGGAGATACCGCTGCTATCGGCGATTACAACGGGAGAAATATTTACGTGCAGAATTCTTCGGGGCAGCTTGGAACTATCACTACGGCTATGCCTGTCCGCGACCTGACGGTATCGGCATCCGGGCGTGTGACTGCGGTACTGGCAGATACGGATACCGCATGGATAAACACTTACGATGCCTCCGGCGAGCTCTGCTATCATGGACAGGCTCATATGGACAGCGCCGGATATCCGGGAGCGATCAGCCTTTCTCCTAACGGGGAATTATTGAGTGTGGCCTATGTGTATGTGGATGCCGGTGTACTCAAGACGAAAGTGGCATTTTACAATTTCGCGGATGTGGGAGAAAGCTATCTGGATTTCATCGTCAGCTCCTGGTCATATACGGATATGATCGTCCCCATGATCCGGTTCATGAATGACAGTACGGCATTTGCAGTGGGAGACAGCCGGCTTATGATCTATACCGGCAGCAGAAAGCCGACTGTGGCAGCGGAATATCTGTTTGATGAAGAAGTACAGTCGGTCTTTTACAGCGATACCTATGTAGGGCTTGTATTTCGTTCTGAGGACAGCGGGCATCTTTACTGCTTGAACGTCTATAATACAGCCGGGGACGAGGTGGGGCGTTATGACCTGGACATGGAATACTCAGACATCTTTTTCGGCCAGGAAAACTTTGTGGCGTATAACGAGACGGAATGTATGATCATGACAATGGACGGGATCGTAAAATATAACGGGACCTTTCACAAGCCTGTCCGGCTGATGCTGCCTGCGGGAAACACTTACAAATATACCCTGGTGACGGAAGATTCTATTGATACGATACAGCTGAAATAACGAAAGAGGATTAGGGGACTTAGTGCGCGGAACGTTCTTCGCATCGAATTGCTGGGGCCGCTGGAACAGCGTGCCTGAAAACGCCTGTGGGAAGCGGGTATGGAGGTATAAGTTTGAAAATGAATTTTCAAACTTTTGATTGGTATGCGTGCTGAAGCACGCAAGAGGTATACGGATGAGTATGGATATAGAGCTGAACATTCTGTTGATCTGTTTTGCAGTGGTCTGCTTGGTCAATATTATTGCCGGCTGCCGCAGGGGAATGGTAAAATCTGTGATTTCATTGATATCTCTGCTGATCGTCAGTGTGGTGGTGCTTATCCTGGCGTTCGGCATTGGAAATTATTACAGGGGCAGATTCTTTCAGGTGGCGGTAGCGGTGATTCTGCTCGCAGTATTGGGCCTGGTCCATCATTTGTTAAGCATAGTGTTCTTTTCCGCTAAAATGGTGGCGAAGCTCCCGGTAGTGCATTCTGCAGACAAGCTGCTGGGAGTGGTATTTGGCATCTTGGAGACAGTTCTGATCTTATGGACTGTATATACGCTTGTGATGATGATGGATCTTGGGAAAATTAACGTGATGATCCTGACCTGGACTGAGGAAAGCCGGATCCTGACCTGGCTCTATCAGCACAACTATCTGGCTTTCGGCGTGGACAGGCTTCTGTCGGAATTCAGTTTTATTCCGATGGAAGAATTGTGGGATTTTCTGATTATCTGACCGAAACAAACACTGATAGTAATGTCGAGAATAAAAAACTTGACAAATGCAGTCTGTCACTGTATACTAATCAAGTCGGCTGTAAAAGTAGCTGACTATGGAAGTTTAGCTCAGCTGGGAGAGCATCTGCCTTACAAGCAGAGGGTCATAGGTTCGAGCCCTATAACTTCCACTCCGGCGGACTGCTGGAATATACGGCGAGATAGCTCAGTTGGCTAGAGCACGCGGTTCATACCCGCGGTGTCGGGGGTTCAAATCCCTTTCTCGCTATGCAAAAGCCTTTCGCAGGAAAGGCTTTTTTGTTTTCCAAAACTTGAAGCAAGATGGGAGGCAGGAGTCTGTACAGCTTTCAGCAGCCGGAGGGCGGCATGAGGGAAGAGCAGAAGTGACGCATTCCGGTGGAAGGAAGATCAGAAAGGGAAAAAGATGAGGAAACTGAAAGCATCTGTACCGTATATACTGTTGGGATTGAGCCTTTTGCTGCTGATCTTTCTGAATGTATTCTGCCAGGATCACTGGCTGGATTCGGATATGGCGGCAGAGATGATCTTTTCAAAACTTCTGGCAGAGGAGGGGCACTTTTTTGCAACGCCGAATTGGTATTATTCCACGGAATTTCGGTTTCTTTACACCCATCTTCTCATGGGACCGCTGTTTCGGGTGACGGATAACTGGCATCTGATCCGCATGGTTGTAAATCTTGTATTCTATGGGGCGATGCTGGGTTCCTACTTCTATTTTGTGAAACCGCTCAGACTGCGTAAGTCCTGGTCCGTTCTGACCTCAGTGATTCTGCTGCTTCCCTTTTCGGAGACTATGATGACACATATGCATATGGGTAATACGTACCTGTCCCATGTGATCATTGCTTTCCTGTATTTCGGTATGTTTCTGCGCCTTGCGGAAAAGGGAGAATACAGTTCTGGCTGTAAATACGTGACGGCGGTCGGCTTCGCGGTTCTGAGTCTGATCTGCGGCATTTCCGGAGTGCGCTATCTGCTGGCTCTTCAATGTCCTATGCTGTTAGCGTCATTTGTCTATCTGGCCGGTTCCGATGAGTTTCATGAGTTCAGGAACTATATGAGCAGGGAAAAAGCAGGAAAAGTGTATGGCTGTGAAAGAGCCGGATATTTGAAAGCCGCTCTGCCAGGTTTTCTTTTCAGTCTTGCGGGTTACGCGGTAAATGTACTTTGGGTGAGCAGGCATTATGTGTTCAAGACCTACGGCGCCACGAATTTTATCTCTATTTATCAGGGCGATTTGTTTGAACGGATGCAGAATGCTTTCGGATGTCTGCTCATGCTGTTCGGGTATATTCCGGATCGCGGATTTCTTTCTCTGAGAGGCCTGATTTCCATTTTGTCTTTTGTGATTCTCGGTATATTTGTGTTCTGTGTGGTAAAGAATCTTGGCAGAACGAAAGGAAAGAGATATTTTGTGACGCTGTTTACCGTGACGGCGTTTTTGCTGAATGTTTTTGTGTTTGTTTTTACGACAAGTACAATGGTGCCCAGATATTATATCACGATCCTGATCTTTGCTCTGCCGGCAGCGGCATTTTATGAGGAATCGGACGAACCGCTTCTGGACCGGCGGGCGATAGCGCTGGTTCTCGCGTGCTGCCTTATGCTTGGCACGGCCAAGGTGACCGCATCCTTTGCCACATCGGACAAGAACGAAAACCGTCGTCCAGTCGCCGCTTTTTTGAAAGAGGAGGGATACTCTTTTGGGTTCGCCACATACAACAATGCCAATATTATCACAGAATTGACTGATGGAGCGGTAGAAATAGCCAATATAGGGGATCCTGAATATCTGGGATATTTTCGGTGGTCTTCCCCGGTGCGCTATTATCAGGAGGATTATCATCAGGGAGAGGTCTTTTTGCTCCTTACGTCCCAGGAAGCGGAACAGTTTACCGGAACCCTGGCAGTACAGACAGGGAAATGCGTATATGATGACGGATACTATGTAGTGCTTCTGTATGAAAGCAGAGAGGCGCTTATGAACTGTGCCCGGTAGAGTGAGTGACGACCGGGATATAAGGAAGCAGAACAGTCAGGAGGAATGAGAGAGTATATGAGGATAGGAATGGGGTATGA
>CANRMK010000050.1 GCA_947631715.1 uncultured Acetatifactor sp. | reverse complement strand
AAAATTCAACAAATGTTATTTATACACCGAGTTATGCACATTATCCACAGAATTTTTCCCTGCAAAAGAGTGTAAAAATACATTGATGGCAGGAACGCGTGTTTTGTTAAAATGTAATGAAAATGATTTTTTTGTCAAAAAATGCGTAAATTTCAGTTGACAGGTACAATGTCAAAATCAAGTAAATAAATGGTGAAATTGTTGCATGAACTGGGGGAAACATGGTATAATGTCCATACAATAAACTACCGAAGGGGTGATTGGTATGAAATTTATTATCGTAGGAAGAAATATTGAAGTAACACCCGGACTAAAGGCTGCAGTGGAAGATAAGATCGGGAAGCTGGAAAAATATTTTAATCCCGACACGGAAGTACATGTGACGCTCAGTGTGGAGAAGGACCGCCAGAAAATAGAAGTGACGATTCCTGTGAAAGGGAACATCATTCGTTCGGAGCAGGTCAGCAACGATATGTATGTTTCCATTGACCTTGTGGAGGAGATCATTGAGCGGCAGCTGAAGAAATATAAGAATAAGATCGTGGACAAGCATCAGTCCTCGGGTTCTTTCAGCCAGATGTATATGGAAAATGATTATATGGACGATGAGGAGATTAGGATCGTCCGTACCAAGAAGTTCGATATCAAGCCCATGTACCCGGAGGACGCCTGCATCCAGATGGAGCTTTTAGGACATAATTTCTTCGTGTTCATCAATGCGGAGACGGATCAGGTGAACGTGGTGTACAAGAGAAAGGGAGATACCTACGGCCTGATCGAGCCGGAAGCGTAAAGGAACGGACAGCGCCGGGAAGCCGGCGGGAGATACAGGATATATTTCAGAGGATATGATGACCGCCCTTTTGCGGCACAGCGATAAGCTGCCGCAGAAAGGCGGTTCTTTCTGTCCCGGAACCCATGGAAAGAGAGGCCGCTTTAGTCATGAATTGCCGCGTCTCCCACATATATTTTTAGTGACAGTGCCATAAAGGCGGCGCCCTTGGCTGACACAGAAGCAGCATGCTGCTTTGATGGCAGATGAGAAATCGCGTTCGCCTGGAATGGAGAGGAAGATGAATAGAGAGCAGAGGACCGGGTATGTGCGGTGGCTTCAGAAAGGGATCCTCATAGAGTGCGGCGTGATCGCACTGGCGGCTGTCCTGACGGCGGGAAGACCGGGGGCTAAGGTGGAGCCCAGCGCCAGTAAGAGCACTGCTGCGGAGGAGAAAGATTACATAAAGTGGGTGGACTTTAATGTGTCCTATGAGGCGCTTTGCAAGGCTTATCAGTGGGATCTGAAAACGCACAGCACGGAGCATGAGATCGACTGGGTGGAGCTTTTGGCGTATACGGCTGCGAGGACCGGCGGGGTCTTTGACAAAACGGCGCTTAGCATTCTGGAAAACGCAGGGAAGGTCCTGGCGGAGGGAGAAAAAAGCCTGGAGGAGATGGCCGGGGATCTGAAATATTATCCTTATTATAAGGAAGCGTACCAGGCGGCGATCGGCGGTCTGGTGGGAGAGTATCGGGAGGAAAGCACGGACGCAGCCGGAAACGTGTCTTATCAGGACTGTTACGGCCTAAAGGGATATTTCCCGCTGGCAGGAGGATTTGACTATACGCACTATGACGACTTTGGCGCCGGCAGGAACTATGGCTATAAGAGGCGGCATCTTGGACATGATATGATGGGGCAGATCGGCACCCCTATTATCTGTGTGGAGTCGGGCATCGTGGAGGTCATGGGCTGGAATCAGTACGGCGGCTGGCGCATCGGTATCCGAAGCTTTGACAAACGCAGGTATTATTACTATGCGCATCTGCGCCAGAATTATCCGTTCGCGGAGGGGCTTAAGGAGGGAGATGTGGTCACGGCAGGGGACGTGATCGGGTATATGGGCCATACAGGCTACAGCGCTAAGGAAAATGTCAATAATATAGAAGTGACTCATCTGCATTGGGGCCTTGAACTGATCTTTGACGAGTCTCAGAAAGAGAGTGACAATGAGATCTGGATCGATCTTTATGCGCTGACGAAATTTTTGGCAAAGCACACTCAGGCGGCAGAGAAAGTGGGAGATACCAGAGAGTGGGTCCGCAGCAGCCGGATCATTGACCCGGCGGTGGAGGCGTATCAGAAAGACAGCGGGGCAGTATCGGGCTCGAACTGATCTGCCGGGCAGCCCGTCAGGCATCATCGCCCAGCCGGAAGGCCCTGCTTTTCTGGAGCCGGTCCTTGAAAATGCCCTCGTTGCCCTCCTCTGTAGGCAGATAGTAGCGTCTGTCTTTCAGGCTGTCCGGAAGACAGGTCATGCGGGCGATCTTTTCCTCCGTGTCATGGGCATAAACATAGCCCTGCCCGTAATGCAGATCTTCCATGAGCTGTGTGGGCGCATTCCGGATATTCAGGGGAACGGGTTCGGCCAGCTGGCGCAGAGCATCCTGTTTGGCAGTCTCATAGGCCCGGTACACTGCGTTGGAGCGGGGGGCCAGGGACAGGTAGATGACGGTCTGGGCAAGATTCAGATTGCACTCCGGCATACCGTTAAAGTGGCAGGCCTGATAGGCCGCCACAGCCAGCGGCAGGGCCTGACTGTCCGCCAGACCTACATCCTCGCTGGCGAACCGGATCAGCCGGCGGGCGATGAAGAGCGGGTCTTCCCCTGCCTCCAGCATTCGGGCCAGCCAGTATACCGCTGCGTCGGGATCGGAGTTGCGCATGGATTTGTGCAGTGCGGAGATGAGATTGTAGTGCTCTTCTCCTTTCTTGTCATACAACAATGTCTTCTTTCCCAGGCATTGCTCCAGGGTGTCCGAGGTCACGGTGATGGAGCCGTCCGGTGAGATCGCTCCGTTCAGCACAGCCATCTCCAGAGTGTTCAATGCCGTTCTGGCATCGCCGTTGGCAAAGACGGCGATGGTCTCAAGCAGCGATCCTTCCATATGAATGTCTGTATTGCCAAAGCCTCTTTTGTCCTTTAGCGTCCGGGCCAAAAGCTCCGTGAGATTATCTGCCGTCAGCTCTTTTAAGACAAACACTTTGCACCTGGACAGCAGAGCGGCGTTGATCTCAAAGGACGGATTCTCTGTGGTGGCTCCAATCAGGGTGATGCTGCCCCGCTCCACATAGGGGAGGAACGCGTCCTGCTGCGCCTTGTTGAACCGATGGATCTCGTCCACAAAGCAGAGAGTGCGTATCCCGTAAGCCCGGTTGTCCTCCGCCTGTTTCATGATATCCTTGATTTCCTTGATGCCGCTGGTGACGGCGCTGAAGTTTACAAAGGAAGATTTTGTACGGTTGGCGATGATCCGGGCCAGAGTGGTCTTGCCCACGCCGGGAGGGCCCCAGAAGATCATGGAGCAGATCTGATCCCGCTCCAGCATCTGCCGCAGGATCATACCCTTTCCGAGAAGATGCTCCTGGCCAATATAATCCTCCAGGTCCCGGGGGCGCATTCTGTCTGCCAGAGGCGCCGTGGCCGGTGCCAGGGAATTTTCGGTTTCTGTATCAAATAGGGATAATTGATCCATGACAGCCTCTTTTCTGCCGGAATCCGGCATTTCCGATTTTTATTTATCATTTATAATGAAAATTCCTATCATGAAAAACGGCATTTCTGAGTATCTGATTTTATGATAGCACATTTTGACCGGAACGGAAATATTTTTGTTATTTTTTTATCAATTTTTTGAGAAAAGTCATTGCAAATGCGCCGTGACTATGCTAAACTAGGGGCTATAGAAATGACAAAAAAATAACAAACACTATTAAAATCTAAATGGAGGAGATTCAAATGGCAAGAAAAGTAGTTTTAGCCGGAGCCTGCCGTACTGCCATCGGCACAATGGGCGGCTCGCTCAGCACCACCCCCGCTGCAGAGCTGGGTGCGATCGTGATCAAAGAGGCGTTAAAGAGAGCGGGTGTTGCTCCCGAGGCTGTGGATCAGGTCTATATGGGATGCGTGATTCAGGCCGGCCAGGGCCAGAACGTTGCCCGTCAGGCTTCCATCAAGGCCGGACTTCCCGTGGAGGTGCCTGCGGTTACTATGAATGTAGTCTGCGGTTCGGGCTTAAACTGCGTGAACCAGGCTGCACAGATGATCATGGCCGGAGAGGCGGATATCGTTGTGGCAGGCGGTATGGAGAATATGTCCATGGCGCCTTACGCGATCCCTCAGGCCCGTTTCGGCTACAGGATGAACAACGGCACTCTTGTGGACACCATGATCAAGGATGCCCTGTGGGATGCCTTTAACGATTATCATATGATCAAGACGGCGGACAATATCTGTGAGGAGTGGGGACTGACCAGAGAGGAGCTGGATGAGTTCGCATTAAAGAGCCAGCAGAAGGCTGAAGCGGCGATAAAGTCCGGCGCTTTCAAGGCAGAGATCGTTCCCGTTGAGGTAAAGAAAAAGAAAGAAACCATTATATTCGACACCGACGAGGGTCCTAGGCCCGGTTCCACCATAGAGGGCCTGCAGAAGCTTCGCCCCATTAATCCCAACGGCTTTGTCACAGCCGGAAACGCTTCCGGTATCAATGACGGCGCTGCCGCTATCGTGGTGATGAGCGAGGAGAAGGCAAAGGAGCTTGGCGTAAAGCCTATGGCTGCTTATGTGGCCGGTGCGCTGGCAGGCGTCCGCCCCGAGGTGATGGGAATCGGTCCCGTGGCCGCCACCAGGAAAGTAATGGCCAAAACCGGCATGAAGATCGAAGATTTTGATATCATTGAGGCCAATGAGGCGTTTGCCGCACAGTCCGTTGCTGTGGGCAAAGATCTTGGCATTGACGTGGATAAGCAGCTCAATCCCAACGGAGGAGCCATTGCGCTGGGCCATCCTGTGGGAGCTTCCGGATGCCGTATCCTTGTGACGCTGCTCTATGAGATGCAGGCGAGAGGTGCGAAGACCGGACTTGCCACTCTGTGCATTGGCGGCGGCATGGGCTGTGCCACCATTGTAAAAATTGAGGACTAGAAAAAGGCAGGCCAGAGAGAATACCGGACCGCAGACTGCGGTTGGGTATTCTCTTTGTTGCAGGAGATGGGAAACCCCCTGGAAATTGCGTGAGGATCGGCGGGAAAGTTCCCAGAGCAGATTCCGGCGGGGGATCCGGACAGATAGGGAGGAATGAGATGGAATTTGTATTGTATGAACAAAAAGGCGGATATGCCATTATCACCATCAGCCGGGAAAAAGCGCTGAATGCGCTGAACTCTCAGGTGCTTGACGAGCTGGATGCCGTTCTGGACGGTGTGGATCTGAATACGGTGCGCTGTCTGATCCTGACCGGCGCGGGACAGAAGTCCTTTGTGGCCGGCGCTGATATTGGAGAGATGAGCACTTTGACCAAGGCGCAGGGAGAGGCTTTCGGAAAGAAAGGAAACGATGTATTCCGAAAGCTGGAGACATTTCCCATTCCTGTGATCGCTGCGGTGAACGGCTTTGCCCTGGGCGGCGGCTGCGAGATTTCCATGAGCTGCGATATCCGCATCTGTTCCGACAATGCAGTGTTCGGACAGCCGGAAACGGGGCTCGGCATTACGCCCGGCTTCGGAGGGACTCAGAGGCTGGCACGGCTGGTAGGAGCGGGCATGGCGAAGCAGATGATCTATACCGCACGCAACATCAAGGCGGATGAGGCATACAGAATCGGCCTGGTAAATGCAGTTTATCCTCAGGAGGAGCTGCTTCCGGCCGCAGAGAAGATGGCGGCAGGCATTGCCAAGAACGCGCCCATCGCCGTCCGAAACTGCAAAAAGGCCATCAACGAGGGACTGGACGCGGATATGGACGAAGCCATTGTCATCGAAGAGAAGCTGTTCGGCGACTGCTTTGAGACAGAGGACCAGAAATACGGTATGGCGTTCTTCCTTGACAAGAACAAGGAGAAAGTCAAGGAGCCTTTCAAAAATTGCTAATTCAAAATTATAAGGAGGTTTTTCTATGAAGGTAGGTATTATCGGCGCAGGCACCATGGGTGCGGGGATTGCGCAGGCATTTGCCATGACGCAGGGGTATGAGGTATGTCTGTGTGACATTAAGCAGGAGTTTGCAGACGGCGGCAAGGCGAGGATTCTGAAGAATCTGAATTTCCTGGTGGGAAAGGAAAAGATCACCCAAGAGCATGCTGACGCCGTTGCGGCAAAGATCGTGACCGGCCTGAAAGACATCTGCACGGACTGCGATCTGGTGATCGAGGTAGCCCCTGAAAATATGCAGATCAAGAAGACAACATTCAAGGAGCTGCAGTCTATTGTAAAGCCCGAGTGTATTTTTGCCACCAACACATCGTCTCTTTCCATCACCGAGATCGGTGCGGATCTTGACAGGCCTATGATCGGCATGCACTTCTTTAATCCGGCCGATCGGATGAAGCTGGTAGAGGTGATCGCAGGAGCCAATACTCCCGCAGACCTGGTGGAGAAGATCAAGGCCATCGCGTCTGAGATCGGCAAGACGCCTGTAGAGGTCAAGGAAGCGCCCGGATTTGTGGTGAACAGGATCCTAATCCCCATGATCAACGAGGCGATCGGAATCTATGCCGAGGGCATTGCAAGCGTGCAGGATATCGATACGGCAATGCAGCTGGGAGCATCCCACCCCATGGGGCCTCTGGCGCTGGGCGATCTGGTGGGACTTGATATCGTACTTGCCATTATGGAAGTGCTGCAGAGCGAAACCGGCGATCCCAAGTACCGTCCTCATCCTTTGCTGAGAAAGATGGTCCGCGCAGGAAAGCTGGGCAAGAAGACGGGCGCAGGCTTCTATGACTACAGCAAATAAGCCGGCTTTGGATCATTGACAAAATATTCAACATAAATCAAATGGAGGAATGGTAATCATGGATTTTACGCTTCGAAAGGAACATGAAATGGCACGCTCTCTGTTCAAAGAGTTTGCCGAGAAAGAAGTAAAGCCTCTGGCCCAGGAAGTGGACGAGACGGAAGAATTTCCCAGAGGCACTGTTGAAAAGATGGCAAAGAACGGCTTCCTTGGAATTCCCGTTCCCAAGGAGTACGGCGGGCAGGGCTGCGATCCTCTTACCTATGTGATGTGCGTGGAGGAGCTTTCCAAGGTATGCGGCACGACAGGCGTTATCGTGTCCGCGCACACTTCTCTGTGCTGCGATCCCATTATGACGTTCGGCACCGAGGAACAGAAGCAGAAATACCTGGTTCCCCTGGCAAAGGGGGAAAAGCTGGGCGCATTCGGCCTTACCGAGCCCGGTGCAGGAACCGATGCCCAGGGACAGCAGACTAAGGCCGTGCTGGATGGGGACGAGTATGTGTTGAACGGCTCCAAGATCTTTATCACGAACGGCAAGGAGGCCGATGTCTATGTAGTCTTCGCCGTTACGGGCATGATTGAGAAGCGCGGCAAGATGATCAAGGAGATTTCCGCATTTATCGTGGAGAAAGGCACTCCCGGCTTTTCGTTCGGAACGAAAGAGAAGAAGATGGGGATCCGCGGTTCCTCTACCTATGAGCTGATCTTCACCGACTGCCGCGTGCCCAAAGAGAATATGCTGGGCAAGCAGGGACAGGGCTTCAAGATCGCCATGCACACTCTGGACGGCGGACGTATCGGAATCGCTGCACAGGCTCTTGGTATCGCAGAGGGCGCCCTGGAGCGCACCATCGCATACACCAAGGAGAGAAAGCAGTTCGGCAGGACCATCGCCGCACAGCAGAATACCCAGTTCCAGCTGGCTGACATGGCGACCAAGGTCCAGGCTGCACAGCTTCTTGTGTACAAGGCAGCTATGGCAAAGGCAACTCAGAAAGAGTACGGCTTCGAGGCGGCTCAGGCAAAGCTTTACGCAGCGGAGGTGGCAATGGAGGTTACCACCAAGGCAGTACAGCTTCACGGCGGTTACGGCTATACCAGAGAGTATGAGGTAGAGCGCATGATGCGGGATGCCAAGATCACCGAGATCTATGAGGGAACCAGCGAGGTACAGCGCATGGTCATCAGCTCCGCGCTGTTAAAGTAAGCTCTAAGGTTCTGTAAGGAATAGCAGGCAGCTTATAAATTCAACTCGTAAACAATCAAGGATAGAAGGAGTGAAAATACAATGAAAGTTGTTGTTTGCATCAAACAGGTTCCCGATACCAAGGGGGGCGTAAAATTCAACCCCGACGGAACCCTGGACAGAGCGGCCATGATGACCATCATGAATCCGGACGATAAGGCGGGACTGGAGGCGGCTCTCAGATTAAAGGATCAGTACGGCGCGGAAGTGACCGTTCTCACCATGGGGCTTCCCAAGGCGGAGGATGTTCTCAGGGAAGCGATCGCTATGGGCGCGGACAAGGGCGTTCTTGTGACGGACAGAGTGCTGGGCGGAGCAGATACCTGGGCCACCTCCCAGACTTTGGCGGGCGCCCTGCGGAATATGGACTATGACCTGATCATCACGGGCCGTCAGGCAATCGATGGCGATACCGCGCAGGTCGGCCCTCAGATCTCCGAACATCTGAACATACCTGTGATCTCCTATGCACAGAGCCTGAAGATCGAGGGGGACAGCGTGATCGTGGAGCGTCAGTATGATGACAGATATCATGTGCTGAAAGCAAAGATGCCCTGCCTGATCACAGCGCTGGCAGAGCTCAACGAGCCCAGGTATATGACGCCCGGCGGGATCTTTGATGCCTGCAAGGCGGAGATTACCGTTTGGGGCAGAGCCGATCTGAAGGATGTGGAGGATTCCAATCTGGGGCTGAAAGGTTCTCCCACACAGATCGCCAAGGCTTCCGACAAGGTGAGAAAGGGCGCCGGCGAGAAAGTTACCCTGGATCCCTCAGAATCCGTTGACTATATTGTAGGCAAGCTTAAGGAGAAGCACGTTATCTGAACTGATAAGCAGAATCATTTCATCGATTATGGAGGAAGAACAATGAATTTAGAAGAATATAAAGGCGTGTATGTCTTCGCTCAGCAGGTGGACAACTGCATAAATAATATCGCCTTTGAGCTGATCGGCAAGGGCAAGGACCTGGCGGATGCCCTTGGCACTGAGGTGACTGCTGTATTAGTTGGAAGCAGCGTGAAAGATCTGGCCGACCAGCTGGCTGAGTATGGCGCAGATAAGGTGATCGTGGTGGACGATCCCCAGCTGAAGGATTACAGGACCGAGCCCTATGCCCACGCTCTGGCTTCCGTGATCCGGAAATATAAGCCTGAGATTTTCCTGGTGGGCGCTACCGCTATCGGGCGCGACCTGGGGCCCAGGGTATCTGCAAGGATCCATACCGGCCTGACCGCAGACTGCACACAGCTGGAGATCGGAGATTTCCCGCTTGCGCCTGTTCCCGGCAAGGAGCAGAAGCATAATCAGCTTCTCATGACCCGTCCTGCATTTGGAGGAAATACCATCGCCACCATCGCATGTCCCGATTTCCGGCCTCAGATGGCTACCGTGCGTCCCGGCGTTATGCAGAAGAGGGAGAGAAAGCCCGGCGTTAAGGCGAATGTGGAAGAATTTAATCCCGGATTTACTCCGGACCACAAGTATGTGGAGATCCTGGAGGTAGTGAAGGCGGTGGCGAACACCGTTGATATCATGGACGCAAAGATCCTGGTATCCGGCGGCCGCGGCATGGGAAGCCCTGAGAACTTTAAGATGCTGGAGGATCTGGCAGAGGTTCTGGGTGGACAGGTGAGCTGCTCCCGTGCGGTGGTGGATGCAGGCTGGAAGCCCAAGGATCTGCAGGTGGGCCAGACCGGCAAGACAGTGCGCCCCAATGTATATTTTGCAATCGGTATTTCCGGCGCCATTCAGCATCTGGCAGGTATGGAGGAATCCGATATCATCATTGCCATCAACAAGGATGAGTCCGCACCCATCTTCGATGTAGCAGACTACGGTGTAGTGGGCGACTTGAACAAGATCGTTCCTGCTCTTACGGAAAAGCTCCGCACAGAGCTGGCAAAGACGAGCCAGGGCTGACAGCGGTATCCGGCATAATATTCTGAAACAGACCTCTCTGTCCGGCACAGGATGCGGGCAGGGAGGTTTTGTATTCTCGCAGGGACAAACACGGGAAGAGCCGTCCAAAGGACTTTCCGCTGTCCGGCCTGCATATACATATAGAAAAATGCAGGAAACGGATATGAAACGATTTTTGGAAAAGATCAATGTAAAGCCGCTGGCCGTGAGCATTGCTGTGAGTCTTGGGGCGGGGATCCTGAGCGCTATTCTCACGAACGGCATGCGGCAGTATGCGGATATGTACCATCCGCCGCTTGCGCCCCCGGGCTGGCTGTTTCCCGTTGTCTGGAGCATTCTCTACATAACGATGGGGGTCGCGGCCTGGCTCGTCTATGAGACGCCGGGCGGGGATGACAAGCGGCTGGCGTTCTCTCTGTATGGGAACCAGCTTCTGGCCAATGTTGTCTGGCCGCTTTTGTTTTTTGACCTGGAAGC
>CANRMK010000049.1 GCA_947631715.1 uncultured Acetatifactor sp. | reverse complement strand
TAGTTAAAAGGGAGTAGTTGCAACGTGTGATCAACATCCCCCGGTCATAAACCGTGGTCACACGCTTTCCAGCGGGAAAGGACAAGACTTTTAGCACTCAGGTGCGAAAGTCTTTTTTTATTCTCAGCAAAAGGGACCGCATCCTGGCTCAAGACCGTATTTTGACACAAAAGCCGCCTAACGCGGCAAAAGGGAGGAAGACGTATGCTGCAGATCATCATTCAGCTGTTACTGCTGGTCGCAGGCTTCTGCCTGCTCATGAAAGGAGCCGACTGGTTCGTGGAGGGGGCTTCCGGCATCGCGGACAAATTCGGGATCCCGCAGCTTGTGATCGGCCTGACCATCGTGGCCATCGGCACATCTCTGCCGGAGGCGGCAGTGAGCATTTCTGCCGCGCTCAAGGGAAGCGCGGAGATCACCATCGGAAATGTGCTGGGCAGCAATATCCTGAATATCCTGATCATTCTGGGTCTCACTTCCGTGATCCGCGCCGTGCCGGTCCAGAAATCCACCGTAAAATACGAGATTCCCTTTGTGGTCCTTATGACAGTGCTTCTGGCCGGGCTCGGACTTCTGGATCATCAGGTGGGCCGGGCGGACGGTCTGATCCTCTGGGGAATGCTGCTGTTCTATCTGTGCTATCTGCTGAAAATGGCTAAAAAAGGAACGGAGACGGAGGCGGATGAAAAGGAAAAGAACATGCCCCTCTGGAAGCTTATATCCTTAGTGATAATCGGCGGGATCATGATCGTATTCGGCAGCGATGTAACTGTGGACGCAGCTACCGAACTGGCTACGATCTTCGGAATGAGTGAGCGCTTTATCGGGCTGACGATCGTGGCGCTGGGAACCTCCCTGCCGGAGCTGGTGACCAGCGTGACAGCGGCAGTGAAAGGAAAAGCCGACATCGCCATGGGAAATATCGTGGGAAGCAACATCTTCAATATCCTGTTCGTAGTGGGCACCACGGCGGTGATCACTCCCGTGGTGTACAGTCCGGCTTTCCTGGTGGACAGCTTTGTGGCCATAGGAGCGGCCGCCCTGCTGCTTTTGTGCGTGCTGAAAGACCGGAAGCTGGCACGGCTGGGAGGGATCCTGATGCTCCTGGGCTATGCGGGATATTTTGTTTACCTGATGAAATAGGGAATTAAAAAACGCCGCAGAGCTCAGGTCTGCAGCGCCATATAGGAATTATGGTATTCCGGATGATAGGTCACGTCCTCATCGAACCAGTCCGGAGGGGCAAACGCTTCGGCCGCCTCCTTGCTGCCGAATTCCACCTCCGCCATGACCAGAGGGGAAAAGGGCGGGTCGAACACGTCCAGCTCAATGGTCAGGCTGTAGTCCTCGGGAGGCTTCGGCAGTCCCTCCCTGACAGCCGGATGGGGCAGAGGGATCAGGTAGCGGCGCTTTGATATCACTTTTCCGTCGGCTTTCTCTCTGAGGTGATAGTAGGCTTCCCGGTTCAAAGGAAGATTGTACTCTTCCCGGGCCATCATGCCGACCCCCTTGTAGGTCAGGTAATATTCATCGTCCTCCTTGCGCACCCGGACCACGGGGGAATCGTTCAGATAACACTGCTCGATATGGTGGAACGGATAGCGTTTTAAATCTTCGGGAAGCTGTTTGATGGTAAATTTGCGTTCTATTTCCATAGTGATTCAATCCTTTATGTATGGATTTTGGGCATCCAACGCCCCGGCTGCGGCAAAAAAGCCAGGAAGCTCTCCTGCGGATAACAGGATTTGAACCTGCACGTCTAAGACACCAGAACCTAAATCTGGCGCGTCTGCCAATTCCGCCATATCCGCTCGCGCCGCGCAGTGCGGCTTTTTCTATAAAAGTATATATCCACCGGGCGCCTTTTGTCAACCGCCTGCGGTCACCGGGCCGCTGTCAGCGCGTCTCCGCCGGCGTTCTCCCCGATATGCCGAATGATCTTTTTATAGATCCTGGCCAGGAAAAATGTACTCATGCCTACACTTGCCAGCTCCGCGATGGGAAACGCCCACCAGATCATGTTCACGTTCCCGGACAGAGAAAACAGGTACGCCACAGGCAGAAGCACACAGAGCTGTCTGGCAATGGACACGCACATGCTGTAGATGCCGTTTCCAAGGGCCTGAAACGTACTGCCCACCACGATGCAGTATCCCGCGAAGCAGAAGCTGAGGCAGATGGTCCTAAGAGCGGGAATCCCCTGCTCTAAAAGCTCCGGCGTGGGATTAAAGAAGCCAATCAACTGTCCGGGGAAGATCTCCATGATCAAAATTCCCAGGAACATAATGCACACCGCATATATAATACTGCTCTTCATAGTCTTCAGCACACGTTCCCTGTTGCCGGCGCCATAGTTATAGGCTATGATGGGCACCATACCGTTATTCAGTCCGAACACAGGCATGAACACAAAGCTTTGCAGCTTAAAATACACGCCGAATACTGTCTGGGCCGTGCCGAAAGCCTCCAGGATCAGGTTCATGCCGTATGTCATCACGGAGCCGATGGCCTGCATGATAATGGACGGGATTCCCACTTGATAGATTCTGAGGATCAGGCCGCCATTGGGCCGGAATCCCCGGAATGAAAGCTTCAGCTCCTTATTTTTGGTAACGTTAAAGATCGCCGCGAGCACCGCGGCCACGATCTGTCCCGCTACAGTAGCCAAAGCCGCGCCGGCCACACCCATGCGGGGAGCGCCCAGAAGCCCGAAGATCAGAATGGGGTCCAAGATCAGATTGATGCAGGCGCCCACTCCCTGAGTGATCATGGCATAAATGGTCTTGCCGGTAGACTGCAGCAGCCGCTCAAAGGTAGTCTGCATAAAAATGCCGATACTTGCCACACAGCAGATGGTCAGATATGTCCTGCCGTACTCCCTCACCTGCGGAATGCTGCTCTGACTGGCATAAAACGGACCGCTCACAAAGATTCCGATCATGACGAACAGCAGATAGCTTAACGCCTCAATGAAAATGCCGTTCACGGCAATGGTGTTGGCTTTCTGAAATTCCTTTTCCCCCAGCGTTTTTGACAGGAACGCGTTAATGCCCACCGCCGTTCCTGCGGACAGCGCGATCATCAGGCTCTGGATCGGGAACGCCAGCGACACCGCACGCAGGGCGTATTCATCGATCTGCGCCACAAAGATACTGTCTACGATATTGTACAATGCCTGTACCAGCATGGAGATCATCATGGGCAGCGACATGGAGATCAAAAGCCGGTTCACCGGCATCACGCCCATTTTATTTTCCGTCTTTTCTCTGTTCTCTCTCTGCATATTTCCTCTCATTCTGCCCAAAAAGGCCGGGCCGGGATTCTGGACCTCATACGACCCATGCGCGGGTCCGCTCAGCTTCCCGTGCCCCACAGACATAAAAAAACCCCATGACCATACTATCACGGGGACCCAATCCTTTCTCTGCTGATGCACAGCGGGCAGGACACCCGGAAAACCTGTCCGGACCCATGCGGCCCGGATGCCCCTCCCAAAGTGAGACATGGGGGATTCGAACCCCCGACACCTTGATTAAAAGTCAAGTGCTCTACCGACTGAGCTAATGTCCCGGATATAAAGCAGGGCTAGCTGGATTCGAACCAGCGAATGCAGCAGTCAAAGTGCTGTGCCTTACCGCTTGGCGATAGCCCTTTGTATGACACCAAGCGTGTCATTGCGACACATCATTTCTGATAGAAAAGGTGGATAAAGGGATTCGAACCCTTGGCCTCCAGAGCCACAATCTGGCGCGCTAACCAGCTGCGCTATACCCACCATATCAATCCGAGATTTCCATCTCAGCGTGCCCGAAGGGATTCGAACCCCCGACCCACGGCTTAGAAGGCCGTTGCTCTATCCAGCTGAGCTACGGACACATTTCGCCGGCCCACATAAGCCGACGAATCGTATTTTAACTCATTCTTCTCTGCTTGTCAACAGTTTTGGGCCAAAAAGTGTACTGCCGGAAATTATAAATACGTCACATTTTTGTCCACGCTGAACTCATGCGGCTCTTTGCTTACGGCCTTATGTCCCACCGCAACGGCGATCTCATAATCATACCCCTCCGGGAGCTTTAAAGCTTTCGCAAAGTAATCGCGCTTCTCCCCGGTCAGCACATTTCGGATACAGCCGATGATCAGGCTTCCCAGGCCCATGGACTCGGCTGCCAGCGCGATATTTTCCACTGCGATCCCTGCATCCACTTTTCCCCAGTAGAAGCTGCTGTCTGCGCTTAAGATCAGCACGGTGGGCGCTTCATAATAGAAATTGTGAGGCGGATTCTCAATTTCCGCACCCTTATTCTTCTGCTCTTCTATCTCGGCCAGCAGGGGATCGCTCCCATCTACCACTGTTATATGAATCTCCTGCCTGTTTGCCGCGGTAGGCGCCTGCAGCCCGGCACAGATCAGCGCATCCAGCTCCTCCTTTGTAAGCTTCCTGTCCGTGTAGCCCCGGGTGGAGCTCCTCTTTTCGATTGCCTGCAATACTTCGTTCATTTTCCTCTCCTTCTTTCCTTTATTTTTATTTTAAAAAAGTTATCTCAGAAAACCCGTTTCCGCCCAGTTCTGCAGTCTGGCCAGAATGGTCACTCCGCCGGCGCAGGCCGCAGCCATATAGTTCCCGCACTTGCTGAATCCATAGGCCCGTATTTCATATTCCTCAAAGATCATGCTGCAGGCCCTGGGATGCACAAAGAAAGAGCTGTGGGCCGGCTGAAAGATAATGCGGCTCTTCGGGTAATCGGGCGATGCCGCCACCAGGCTGTCCCCCGCCCTGTTAAAGAATCTCAGGCCGCCTCCGCCGATTCCGGCCAGCCGTATGATTTCTCCCGGCAGGGCGTCTGTGACCGCAGTCAGCTCCACCTCATTGATCTCCATTTCCCGCCTGGAGACGGACTGGTTCCTGCAGTTGATGATAGAGCAGTATTGGGAGGAGATACATACCAGCATTTCCGGCTGGTGCTCCGAAAATCCCACATATTCCAGATTTCCCACCACAATATCGAACCTTTTCCAGCCGTGCGGCGTTCTTCTCGGCACCAGCGCCAGAGCGCTCAACACCTGTTTTCTGTCCTCTTCCTCGATCCGCCTCAGCGAATCATCATATGTATTGTCATCATATGCATTTCTTTCCTCGTTACTGTCCATGCCAGTCACCTCACAGGGAAGACATCTTCATACCGGCGCTCCCGGTACAGTTCCATGTACGTTCCGTTCAAAATTCATCCTTTGACGGCAGACCGTCAGGCCTGACATAAAAAATTTACTCTAGTTAAGTATATCACCTTATCCCTGTCTTCCACAAGAAAAACATCTTAATTTTCCTTGTCAAAACTCCCCGTCTATGCCATAATACAGACGGTATATATCGGAAAGGCCCCCACAGAAAAAAAGGAGAACAGCCATGGCATTCGACGGCGTTACCATAGCGTGCATCGCATCTGAGTTAAGGAATAAGCTGCTCGGCGGCAGGCTCTGTAAAATAGCCCAGCCCGAGGAGGACGAGCTGCTCCTGACCGTAAAGCAGCCCGGCGGCCAGTACAGGCTGCTGCTCTCTGCCAGCGCTTCCCTGCCGCTCGTCTACCTTACGGGCACGAACAGGCCCAGCCCCTCCACCGCCCCGAACTTCTGCATGCTCCTGCGCAAGCATCTGCAGAACGGGCGCATTGTGGAAATTTCACAGCCCGGCCTGGAGAGGATCCTGCGCATCGTGGTGGAGCGCCTGGACGAAATGGGCGATCTGCGCCGCAAGACTCTGATCGTCGAGATCATGGGCAAGCACAGCAACATCATCTTCTGCGGGGAAGACGGCCTGATCATAGACAGTATCAAGCATATTTCCGCGGCGGTAAGCTCTCTCAGGGAGGTTCTGCCCGGCAAGCCCTATTTTATAGCGGGGACGCAGGACAAGCTGGATCCGCTGGCCGCAGACGCAGACAGTTTCCGCCTGGCCGTGGCCGCAAAGCCCCAGCCTGTGTTCCGGGCAGTCTACAGCGCCTTTACCGGGATCTCGCCCGTTCTGGCCCAGGAGCTCTGCCATCGGGCGGGGGTGGATGCCGATCTGTCTGCCGCCGGCCTTACGGAGGCGGACCTTGACCACCTTGCGGGCGTCTTTCTGGACATGATGGATGCCGTCCGCCGGGAGGCTTTCTCGCCCTGTATCGCCTGCACCGGCTCAAGACCCGTGGAATTTGCCGCCTTTCCTCTGACCATGTATATGGAAGAGCGGGATTCCCTGAAAGAATACGGCTCCATGTCTGAGCTGGTGGAGCAGTATTATGCCCAAAAAGAGGCTCTCACCCGGATCCGCCAGAAATCCTCGGACCTGCGCCGGATCGTCCAGACGGCGTTAGAGCGCAGTGTCAAAAAGTACGATCTCCAGCTCAGCCAGATGAACGACACAAAAAAGCGGGAAACCTACCGCATTTACGGCGAGCTTCTAAATACCTACGGCTACAGCGTCTCCCCCGGGGCAAAATCCCTCGAGGCGGTGAACTACTATAACGGCGAGACCGTATCCATTCCCTTGGACCCCACTCTCTCCGCCACGGAGAACGCCAAGAGATATTTTGAAAAATACGGAAAAATGAAGCGGACCTTTGAAGCTCTCTCCGAATTGACCAAGGAAGTCAAGGCGCAGATCGACCATCTGGAATCCGTAAACGCTGCCCTGGATATCGCACGGAAAGAGGAAGACCTGGCGGAGATCCGGGAGGAGCTTGCGGAGAGCGGCTATATCCGCAGAAAGAGCGGCGCAAAAAAGCAGAAGATCACCAGCAGGCCTTTCCACTACATCAGCAGCGACGGCTTCCACATCTATGTGGGCAAGAACAATTACCAGAACGACTGGCTGACGTTCCAGTTCGCCACCGGCAACGACTGGTGGTTCCACGCGAAGCACATGCCCGGCTCCCATGTGATCGTAAAACTGGGAAACGAAAAGGAGCTTCCGGACCGGACCTTTGAGGAGGCCGCTCGGCTGGCCGCCTATTACTCCAAAGGCCGGGACCAGGAAAAGGTGGAGGTCGATTACATCCAGAAGAAACACGTAAAAAAGCCCGGCGGGGCAAAACCGGGCTTCGTGGTCTATTACACTAACTATTCCATGTCCATCGGCACAAGCATCGAGGACATTCAAAAAGTGGAGGACTGACCGGCCTACCTAAGCAGCCGCATCTTCCTTGCCGCCTTTACCAAAAGGTGACCCTTGGGAAAGCCCATCAGCTCTTCCTCCGTGACTCCCCTCAGCAGCAAAAGCATCACAAGGTACACGCAGCCCCCCAAAAGCACAGCTGGAAAGACAGCTATCTTTGGGGATTTCGTCAACATCAGAAAGATCTCGTACACGGCCCGCGCCGCTGCGCCCATAACAACAGACGCGCACAGCGGGATCAGAAAGGTAGTCCTGATCTCCTGACGGTATCCCACCGTCCTGCGCACCGCCCACTGATTTAACACACACATGGTACCGGAATACAGAGTGTTGGCAATGACAATGCTGTACAGATCCAGATCTGTGCAGAAAAGCAGCCCTGCCGCCGCTATGCTCTGTACCAAAAGGGCGATCCCCGCATGGAGGATCGGCACGTTCAGCCTGCCCAGCCCCTGGAGGATCTGGCTGTTCAAGGTAGACAGATTATAAAATACCACCGAGGGAACCAGCGCCATCAAAAGCAATGTGGCCAGATCCTCCGCCGCTTTCTGGTTCGTGGGGAACAGAAGGCCCGTCACCGGGCGTGCCAGCACGAAAAGCCCCACGGCGCAGGGAATGGAGATCAGCATGGTAGTCTTCACTGCAACGCCGATGGAATGCCTTGCCCCCTCCTCGTCCCTGGCCGCCATCATCTGGGCCACCGAGGGAAGCATGGCCGCCGCCATGGCGGAGGCAAATGCCAGCGGAATGTTGGATATGGTCTGCACCTGTCCGGAGAAAATGCCCCAGCGGGAAGAGATCTTCACTGTGCTCAGGTTCCTGATCCCCGGCAGCCATTTGGTATACACGGTAGTGTTCACCGTCCCGCTGAGATTGTACACAGCTGTGCTTAGGATAAAGGGCGTCACCACCCCCGTGATCATCCCTACGGTATGTCCCCAGGATTCCACATTCTGATGTCTGTCCCGGCGAATTCTGCCGTGTATGATCTCCCTGTTCAGCCAGTAGATGCCCAGCATGAACAAAAGCGCCGCCAACACCCCAGCGCCTGTCCCCAGGGCGCTTCCGATGGCGCCATAGACGGCCCTGTCCACCTTTCCCGCCTCATCTGCAGGTACCTCCATGCCGCCCATGCCGTTTTTGATCAGCAGATATGCCGCCCCCACCGAGACCACGGCATTGGCAATCTGCTCCAGGATCTGGGACACAGAAGTCTGCGCCATGCTCCTGTGGGCCTGAAAGTATCCCCGCAGCACCCCCAGGATGCCGTAAATAAAAATCGTGGGCGCAAAGGTGCGGATCACGGGCACCGCCTCCGGCGCAACAAGGTAACCGGCGCAGAAATACAAAATAAGGCTGGCCGCCCCGCCCACTGCCAGCACATACCCCAGGGCGCACAAAAAGATCCTGTGGGCATTGCGGTATTCCCTTACCGCCAGCTTCTGGGCGATCACCTTGGAGATGGCGGAGGGAATGCTGTAAGAAGACACCAGCAGGATAATCGTATAGTAGGCATAGGCGGTCTGGTAGTATCCCATTCCCAGATCGCCGATCACAGCATGCATAGGGCTCCTGTACAGGAGCCCTATGATCCGGCTGATGATCCCGGCCGCCGCCAGGATACCGGCCTGCGCTATAAAGTTGTTCTTACCGTTTTTCTTTTCCGCCATACCATCAAATCTGCCGCATACACGGCTCCGGGGATCGCCTGGGCTCTTTTTAAGCCGTTCAGCCGATCAGCCAGTCGTACATCTCCTGATATTTTGCCGCAGACACATGCCAGGAAAAATCTGCCGCCATGGCTCTGTCAACCAGCTTGTTCCACTCCCGCTTCTTATCATAATAGATATGCTCGGCATAGCGGATCGTATTCAGCATTTCATGGGCATTGTAATTGGTAAAGCTGAAGCCTGTTCCTGTGCCCTCGTATTCATTGTAGGGCGCCACGGTGTCTTTCAGGCCGCCGGTCTCCCTGACAATGGGAATGGTTCCATAGCGCAGGGCCATCAGCTGGCTCAGGCCGCAGGGTTCGAACAGCGACGGCATCAAAAATGCGTCGCAGGCCGCATAGATCTTGTGGGACAGGGGATCGGAATAATAAATGTTCGCGGAGACCTTGTCACCGTACTTCCAGTCATAGTGGCGGAACATATTCTCGTACCGCTCCTCGCCGGTTCCCAGCACCACCAGCTGCACATCGTCCTGACAGAGCTCATCCATCATATATGCCACCAGATCCAGGCCTTTCTGGTCCGTGAGCCTGGACACCAGTCCGATCATCATCTTCTTGTCGTCCTGGCGCAGCCCCAGCTCCTCCTGGAGCGCTCTCTTGTCCTTTACCTTCTCCTTGCGGAAATTCACCGCATTGTACGGATACGGGATGTGGGGGTCTTTCTCAGGATCAAATTCCCCATAGTCGATCCCGTTCACGATTCCTCTCAGGTCACCGCTCCTTGCACGCAGGAGCCCATCGAGACCCTCGCCGTAGAAAGGCGTCTTGATCTCCTCCGCATATGTATTGCTCACCGTGGTGACGGCGTCCGCATACACGATGCCGCCCTTTAACAGGTTCGCGTCCTTGTAGGCTTCCAGCTTGTCGGGAGTGAAGTAATAGGCGGGCAGGCCCGTTATGTTCTGCACCGTCTTGGTGTCCCACTTGCCCTGGAACTTCAGGTTATGAATGGTGATCACCGACTTGATGCCCCGGAAAAAATCCCCCTCCCGGAACCGCTCTTTCAGGTACACGGGGATCAGCCCCGTCTGCCAGTCATGGCAGTGGATCACATCAGGGTGGAAACCGATCACAGGCAGGGCGGAAAGCACAGCCTTGGAGAAGAATGCATATCTCTCGATCTCCCACCTGGGATCGTCAGTATACACTCTGTCTCCGCTGAAGTATCCCTCGTTGTCGATAAAGTAATAGTGGACCCCGTCCACCTCGGCCTCCAAGATACCCACATAGACATTCTTCCAGTTAAAATCCAGATAAAAATGCGCTACATACTGCATCCTGTCTTTCATTTCCTGCTTCATGCAGGCATATTTCGGCATGATCACACGGACGTCAAAATACTTTTTGTCAATGCACTTCGGCAGGGAACCCACCACATCGGCGAGGCCGCCGGTCTTAATAAAAGGTACTCCCTCAGATGCCGCGAATAAAATGTTTTTCATTGGAAACCCTCCACCGTTGATAATGTAGCTTACAGCATGGTCTTTAAACACATTATACAACATTCTCTCAACCGTGGAAAGCATTTTCTTTATTCTGTTACTTCCTCTGTTACTTCCTGTAGGACAATCTGATCCTGTCCGCGATCAAAGCTAT
>CANRMK010000048.1 GCA_947631715.1 uncultured Acetatifactor sp. | reverse complement strand
GCTATCCTGTATATTCAGGGGATCATGAAAGTGAGCACGGAGCGTTCCGGGCAGGGGGATTATATCAACAACGAGGGGATCCAGGCGCGGAACGAGGCGATTTCCCAGCTGGCGGACAACAGGCGGGTGTTCTATCTGGACGTGAATCCTCTGGTGTGCGACGAAACAGGGGGAATGGAGCCCTCCTACAGTTTTGACGGCGTGCACCTGAAAGCGCAGTACATCGGTATCTGGGTGGACTATCTGAAAAGCCATGCCGTACAGACGTCTCCCGGACAAGTTCCTCTTGACGATAGTTTTATCTGATGCTATTGTGAAGTTTGGAAATAAATTTTCAAACTGCGAATTGATGTGCGCTGAAGCGTACAAAGAGTGTCAAAATGCAAAAACTGTTGACGGGAGGACAAATTCATGAGTGACAATGCGAAACCGGTCCTTGGGAACGAGGGCATCTATGATGCGAAAGCCCTGGGGACTCCGAAAGTACTATTGCTGGGCCTGCAGCACATGTTCGCCATGTTCGGCGCGACGATACTGGTACCTATGCTCACAGGCCTTGACGTGTCTACCACGCTGCTGTTCGCGGGTCTTGGCACGCTGCTGTTCCATCTGCTGACGAAAGGGAAGGTGCCCGCTTTTCTGGGGTCTTCTTTCGCTTTTCTGGGCGGATATGCGGCGGTCGCTCCTATGCAGAACGCTGCGGGAGAGGCGGTGGACAACACTGCGCTGCTGCCGTACGCCTGCTTCGGCGTGGCCTGCGCTGGTCTTCTGTATCTGCTCCTTGCGCTTCTGATCAGGCTCTTCGGCACGGGAAAGGTCATGCGTTTTTTCCCGCCTATTGTGACGGGGCCTATTATCATTGCCATCGGCCTGACCCTGTCCCAGTCCGCTATCGATAACTGCGCGAATGACTGGCTGATCGCGGTGGTAGCGATCGCTCTGGTGATCGTCTGCAACATCTGGGGAAAGGGCATGGTCAAGATCGTTCCCATTATCATAGGCGTCATTGGCTCCTATCTGCTGGCCGCTGTGCTGGGCCGGGTGGATTTTACCGCCGTGAAAGAGGCCGCATGGGTGGGATTTCCCGTCCACTGGAACCGGACCGCGTTCTGGGCCCTGCAGGACGGCGATACTTCGCTTCTGATCACTTCCGTGATCACCATCGTGCCCATTGCGCTGGCCACCATGGTGGAGCACATCGGGGATATTTCCGCTATTTCCTCCACAGTGGGGAAAAATTATATCAAGGATCCCGGCCTGCACCGCACTCTCTTAGGAGACGGCCTTGCCACCATTATGGCGGCGCTTTTCGGTGCGCCTGCCAATACGACTTACGGTGAAAATACCGGTGTGCTGTCCCTGACTAAGGTGTTTGATCCTCTGGTGATCCGGATCGCGGCGCTCTTTGCCATTGTGTTCTCGTTCTGCCCTAAATTTGCGGCTGTGATCGGCTGTATGCCAACGGCTGCCTGCGGCGGCGTGTCCCTGGTGCTCTATGGTATGATCTCCGCCGTGGGAGTGAGGAACATCGTTGAGACCCAGGTGGATTTCACAAAGAGCCGCAACGTGATCATCGCGGCGCTGATCCTTGTTCTGTCCATCGGCATCAATTACAGTGCGGCGGGAGCCGTGGCATTTCAGATAGGAAGCCTTACGGTGAGCTTCTCGGGACTGGCAGTGGGCGCGCTGACAGGTATTATCCTGAATGCAGTTCTTCCGGGCAAGGATTACCGGTTCGACGATGAGAAGCCGGACCCCACAGGTGTGGACTTTGCCGTCCGGGGCAGTGAGAATTAATTCCGACCTGCCCTCATATCATAATAGGGAAAGGCGCGGCGGGAGGCTCTGTGCCGCACTAAGGCAGAGATATGGGGGAACGCTATGAAAGTTGCGGATATGCATTGCGATACGATCAGTGCCCTGTCCTCGGAAAAGAGCGGGGGCAGTGGGGAGACGCTCAGAAAGAACGGGCTCCACGTGGATCTTCTCAGAATGAGGGAAAGCGGTTATCTGATCCAGAATTTTGCGCTGTTCGTTCAGAGGAAGAAAGACGGGGATCCCTGGGAACGGGTGTGCGCACTGTATGAACTGTACCGGAGAGAGATGGAACGAAACGGGGATCTGATCCGGCCGGCGCACTGTTTTTCCCACATAATAGAAAATGAGAGGGCGGGCAGAATGTCCGCCCTTTTGACAGTGGAGGAGGGCGGCGTCTGCGGCGGGGAGACGGAAAAGCTGGAGCAGCTGTACCGCTTCGGGGTGCGCATGATGACCCTGACCTGGAATTACCCCAACGAGCTGGGGCAGCCTAACTATTCCAAAGGGCAGGATCCTCATGTGCCGGAAACGGAGAGAGGGCTTACAGAAAAGGGCCGGGAATTTGTGGTCAGAATGGAAGAGCTGGGCATGATCCCCGATGTGTCCCACTTATCCGACAGAGGCTTTTTTGATGTGCTGGAGACCGCAAAGAAGCCCTTTGCGGCCAGCCATTCCAACGCCAGGAGCGTCTGTCCCCATGTGCGGAACCTGACGGATGACATGATCCGGAAGCTGGCGGAGCGGGGCGGCGTCATGGGGCTGAATTTCTGTGCGGATTTCCTTGAGGAGGCGCCCCGGGGAGAGAAAAATCCGGGCACTGTGGAGGCTGTGGTCCGCCATGCGGTGCACATCGCAAATGTGGGCGGCACGGAGGTGCTTGGGCTGGGAAGCGACTTTGACGGGATCGACACCAATGAGGAATTGAAAGGCGCCCAGAGCATGGGACAGCTGTGGGACGCTCTGAAGAAAGCGGGATTTACGGAGGAGCAGCTGGATAAGATCTTCTGGAAAAATGTGATGAGGCTGTATGGGGAGCTGCTGTGAGCCGGAACATTCAGATCAACTTTCTGATACCGGCGCCCGGGACGCGGAGGAGAATGTAAAGCGGTAACAATAAGTATATTGTCCCTCTCCTGGATCGGAGTTACTCTTAAAACAAGACAGGGTGTGATAATTTCCTGTATGGAGGGTGACTGATGCGCTGTGCTCTTTCCAAAACAGAGATGGAGATCATGCAGTTATTATGGGAGAGAGGCGGCGTTGTGGCTTCCGGCGGTATATTGGATTATTTTTACGCCCGCGGGAAGAGCTGGAAGCGCCAGACCCTGAACACCCTGTTGAACCGTATGGTGGATAAGGGGGTGATCGTCAGAAAACGGGGATCCGTGCGGGCCCTGTGTTCCCTGGCGGAGTATAGACACCAACAGAGCAGAACGGTTCTGGAGGAGTCCTTTGAGGGACGGCTGGAGCTGTTCGTGGCGGCCTATTTGGGCAAGGCGGATCTTTCGCCGGAGGCCTCCCGGGAGCTGGAGGAGCTATTGAACCGGGAAGCGCCGCAGGAGGAAAGCTGAGCGCAAAAGGTATCCGCCGATGTGCCGGGCAATTTGGGGAAAAATGTTGTCAAATGCCGTAAAATGAGTTATTGTAAAAAGACAAAGGCCATTTTTAACGAAATGCTCAGGATACAGAGGAGGGTAAAATATGCGTTGCGACCTGTCAAAGACGGAATTGGAGATCATGCAGGTACTGTGGGACGGCGGCGGAGAAATGTCCCCCAGGGCGATCTGGGATATCTTCCTGGACAGAGGCAGGGACTGGAAGCGGCAGACGCTGAACACTCTGCTGCTGCGGATGGAAGAAAAAGGGGTCGTGGAAAAACGCTGGGGCAGTGTGCGGGTGCTCTGTTCCGAACTGGAATTTAAGCACCAGCAGAGCGAAGAGATGGTGCGCGAATCCTTTAACGGCAGTTTAAGCCAGTTCATGGCAGCTTTCACGGGCAATCACAGGATCTCGGAGGCAGATGCCCGGGAGCTGGAGGAGCTGGTGGAGAGACTGAAGAGAAGAGAGGAAGACGAGTGAGGACCATACTGATTTTATCAGCCACCGGCGGCTGTATGACCTTATTTTATCTGCTGTATGTGCGCACGCTGGGCGGAACGCTGAAAAGCAGGCGTATCTGGCTGACGGCTGCGGCGCTTTTGTATCTGGCGCCGCTTCGGATACTGCGGCAATTTTATGTACAGTTCATGTACAGGATGAGCGGCAGCCAGTACTTACCGGGCGCCTTTTACAGTGAACTGCGCGACTACTTTGAAGTACAGACAGAGAAGCTGGTATACCACAATGAGGCGTTCCGGCTGGAATATCTCGTATTTGGCATATGGGTGACGATTGCGGCCATAAGGCTGTTCCGCAGTCTGATCCTCCACTTTAAGAAAAAGAGGCTGATCGTGGCCAGCTATCACACAGCGGGGCCCGAGCAGATAGAAACGCTTAAGGAGCTGAAAGCCTCTCTGAAGATAAAGCGCAGGGTGCATCTGGTATTTTTGGAAGATGTGTCTCCGGTCACGATCGGGTGCATCAACCCGGTGATCGTCCTGCCAGAGAAAATGAGGGAGAATCTCCCGGAGCTGGTCCTGAAGCATGAACTGACCCACATAAAGAACGGCGATATGCTGCTCAAGGTAGTCCTGACGGCGATCACTAACATACACTGGTTTAATCCGCTTGCGTACCGGCTGGAGCGGGAGCTTGAGAAAGTGTACGAGATGATGTGCGATGTGCGGGCGGTGCAGGACTGCAGCGACCAGGAAAAGCTCGGATACCTGGACATGCTTCTCCAGGAATCAAAGGCTGTGAGCAGGAACAGGGTCCTGTGGTCGCACCATTTGACAAAAGAAGCAAAATTTCTGAAAGAAAGGATAGAAAACGTTATGGATAAGAAGAAAATCGGAAAGATCAGAAAGTGCGTGTGCAGCGTTGTAATGGCTGCGGCTGTCTTCACCAGCTCTTTGACGGCACTGGCATATGAGGATGTGCATAATGTTGGTTCGGAAAATAGTGTGCTGGGAAGAGTGGCTGTAAACCAAAATGTAGAGTTTAATTTTTCGACAGAGGGCGAATATGCCTTTGACCCTGAAAATATTGAAGAAGCAGCGGTGCCCATTTTATATGACGTGCAGTTCTTTGATGAAGAGGGCAACGTTTATCCGGGGAATCTAGGTGACTCTCCCAATTCCATATGTAAACATAAATTTGTATCTGGAATCTGCTCAGCTCACACAAAAGCTAAGGACGGCAGTTGCACCGTTTACTACTACAATGGGGAAATTTGCGAAATTTGTGGCGATATTATTTTGTATGACCTTATAAAGGAAGTTAATTACCCCAAGTGCCCGCACTGACACTTTGCAGTGTTCTTACTGACATTTTGCAGTGCCTTCACTAATACAAGGGCCTGACATATCCGATACAGATAAAATCTCTATCTCCAAAATGACGATCCGGTCTTCTGGCGGCAGTCCAGGGCCGGATTGTTTGCTGTTTAGTGTAGGGTACGAATTCCAATCTTCTGGCGGCAGTCCAGAGCCGGGTCGTTTGCTGTCTAGAGTAAGATACGAATTCCAATCTTCTGGCGGCAGTCCAGAGCCGGATTGTTTGCTGTCCAGTGCAGGATACAAATAGATATAGTTATTAAAACCACGATACAAAGATAAAAAAGCTATAAAAAGTAATTTAAAGAAACAAATTCTGTTGCCATTTGCCGGGAAAGGTGGTATTCTGAATTACAGAATAAAGCAGATGCGCCGCCCCGGGCGGCAGATGGGAGAATTATGAGCGAGGCTTTTCATATTATCAGCGACGGATCCTGCGATCTGCCCCTGGAACTTCTGGCGGAGAAGCGGGTCACGATGGTCCCTTTTTATGTGTCGTTCGACGATGAACATTATCTGAAAGAGAATGTGGATATCGGCGTCCGAGACTTTTATCAGCAGATGGTAGACCGAAAGGGCGTATACCCCAAGTCGTCCATGCCGGCGGTGCAGGATTTTGTGGACGCTTTCACTCCCTATGCAGAGAAAAAAGTCCCTGTGATCTGCATCTGCATCACCTCCAAGTTCAGCGGCTCGGTGCAGACGGCGGAAAACGCAAGGGCGATCGTCCTGGAGGAATACCCGGAGGCGGAGATCACTGTGATCGATTCTACCGTGAATACGGTGCTCCAGGGGCTGTACGTACTGGAGGCCGTAGAGCTCAGGGACAGCGGCGCAGGGTACGGGGAGGCCGTAAAGCGCCTGGAGGAGATCAAGGGCACGGGGCGCATCTTCTTTACGGTGGGAGACATGGAGTATCTAAAGCACGGCGGACGCATCGGGAAAGTGGCGTCCGTGGCGGGGAGCGTGCTTGGCATCCGGCCTGTGATCACATTAAAGCAGGGTGAGATCTTTCCCTCCGGCATCGGCAGGAGCCGGAAAAGGACTACTCAGAAATCGCTGGATCTTCTGACGGATTACCTTGGGGAGAGCAAAATCGGAATAGAATGCTACAGCCTGGCGCTGGGCTTCGGATACGATAAGGAAGAGGCGGAGGAGTACCGGCGGCATGTGCTGGAGACTCTCCGGGCAAAGGGCCACGCGATCGAAAGCTTTCCGCTCTTCCAGATCGGCGCAGCCATAGGAGTGCACACGGGGCCTTACCCTCTGGGCCTGGGGATCATTGAGAAAGCCATACACGGATAAGGGATCAGAGAGCTTCGGTGCAGTGCATCAGAAGCTCTTTTATATTTGCGAAAGCATAGTCCGCGGGATACGGAGTGTCCGCCATGTCCTCGGGGTGGGCTTCCCCGGTGAAGACCACGCAGGTGTCCACCCCGCCGTTGATGCCGCAGGCGATATCCGTATAGAGCCTGTCGCCCACCACAAGGGTCTCTTCCCTGGAAAAGCCGGACTGTTCCAGGCACAGATCCACCACCAGGCGGCTGGGCTTTCCGAGATAGATAGGCTCCTTTCCCGTGGCCGCGGCGATCATACCGCAGATGGAGCCGCAGTCGGGGACAAACCCGAAATCCACAGGGCACCGCAGATCCGGATTAGTGGCATAGAAAGGCACATCGTTTGCAAAGAGCACTCTGCATATTTCCGTCAGTTTCCCATAGGTGAGCTCGCTGTCATAGGCCGCCGTCACGCAGCCGATCCCGTCTTCCGCCTGTTCCGTAATGTGCAGGCCGTTCTTTTTTAACTCCGACACAAAGGAGGCGGTTCCCATTACGAAGATTTTCTTGTCCGCGAAATGCTCTTTCAGGAACCGGATCGTCATATACCCGGAGGTGATGAACTGTTCCTCCCTGGTCTCAAGGCCAAAGGCTCTGCGGAATTTCTCTACATAATCCCCGGCGCTTTTGGTGGAGTTGTTGGTAATGTAGAAAGCCTTTCCCCCGATGCGGCTGATGTGGGATAAGAGCTGGGCGCTGCCCTCATAGAGCGTATCGCCCACGGCCAGAGTGCCGTCTATATCGAATAAGAACAGTTTTTTCCGCTTCAGGCTGTCAAGCTTCTTAGAATTCATGGCCCGGTCCCTCTTTTCCGCCGCGTGGCGCGGCATGCTCATGCAGTGTGTCTTGGACGCGCCGTACCTTTGGGGGGACAGTGCGCCGTTTTGCAGTCAAAAGTATAGCACAGCCGGGGCCGTCCGCTCAAGCGGTTTCTTCCTTGCTTTTTGCAGGAAAATGTAATATGATGTCGGTGGATGTTTTTGGTACAGGGGGTGTGAAAGCTTGAAAAAAAGCAGAGTTGGTTTCTTCGGGATATGTCTCCTCGCCGCCATGCTGCTTGCCGGCTGCGGCAATCAGGGCAGGCTTGATGAGGGGGACTGCCCTGTGGAGGTAAAGCTGGAGGCGCTGCCCCAGTCTTTTGCGGCTCTTGACGAGGATGACAAAGAGCGGATGAAGCTGGTGCTCGTGCTGAAGAACGACATAAACGGCAAGGAATATGAATTTGAGCTGAAGGAGAAAGACGGATATACCGGCAAGGCCAGGCTCCACCCCGGAACATACCGAGTGGAGTACTGCTATATGACCGGAGACGGGGCCGTCAGCCCGCAGGTGGAATCAGACCGGGACTCCTATGAGATACAGCGGGACCAGGAAAACAAAATAGAGCTTACCATTACGAACGAGACGGAATTCAACCGCTGGGTGGCCCAGATGTGGGTGGATCCCGTGATCCGCAGGGCAGGGCAGTTCTCCGGGCAGATACAGTTCGAGGGACAGGTGATCGACCTGGAGCGCATTGCGGATCATGTGGAATTTGAGGAGGAAAGCCAGGTGGCGCCCCACCAGAAGACAGAGCTGGACAACGGGGAAAAGGGCGTGCACATCACAGTGCTGAACGAGGGGGAGAGCGCGAAGAGCTGGAGAGAATGCCGTGTGATCCGGGTGCGGTTCACCAAGGACAATGTGATCTTCGGGCAGGGCGTGAGAGTGCGGACGCCAGCCTCCGAGATCCTTCACGGCGAGGACGGCATCTATGGGATGCCGGCGCGGCTGGACGGCTGTGTGCTGATCGGTCTGTCATACGATGATTTCCAGGCCGTCTACAACGACGATACGACCGGTGACAGAATGACGCTTACGGTGGATCCCGGCGGAGATTACATCACTCAGATCGACTATGAATTTGCGGTGTTTGAATAAGACGGGGGGCGGGACAGATGAAAAATGTATTCAGTGTACTGAAAATCAATCTTTTATCTCTGATCGCACTTCCCGTATTCGTGCTGGCGGTGTGCATGAAGCTTCTGGCAAAGGGATTTGAGAAGATCCTGGTGGGCATCGGGGCCCTGTTTCTGTTCCTGTTCGCCATGCTCGTGGCTGCGGTGGTGCAGAATCCGGGAGAGGTGCTGAACAGGGTGTTCATGGTCATACTGGTGCTGGTGATCGGCGGGATCTTTACCGCCCTGATTATCTTTTTCTTCTCGGTGATCTCCAGTGTGATTATGGCGGTGGCGAACTTTATCATCGGGATCCTGGACGGTATCTATAAGCTCCTTTACGGGGGATATTCGGCGCTGTACCGCAGCTGTAAGGCCTGCTATGAGGAGGAGCTGGGCGATCTGGGGAATCCTTTCGTGAAAGGCCTTGCCTGCCTGATCTACAGCGTGGTAAGGTGCCTGAACGGCTGTGTGATCTTCTTTGTGACCCACGCGCTCATACTCCTTTCGGCGGTGTGCCTGCTGTTTGCGGCGGGGCTTCTGGCGGACATGGACCGGAACGCAAGGGTGGCGCTGGGGATACATCTGCCCGCTTTCCTGGGCATGTTCCCGGCCAACGATGTGGCGGCGGGGGTGATCTTATACCTGGCGCTGGTGCTGTGCGTGTCCATGATCCTTATCTCCCTGGGGCTTGAGTGGAACGAGTGGGGGCTGGAAATGAAGATGGCCACCGGGGACTACGAGGATTACATGACGGAGATCGAGGAGACGGAAAAGGGATTTGAAGATGAAAACAGTGCGGACGAGGACCGGGAGGAGCTTCTCCGCTGCAGGGAGTATCTGGATATCCTGAATGAACATTTCGACGGGATAGAGGGCTTTCAGGCCCGCACCCAGAGCGTGATCCGCCAGAGCGACAGCCAGGCCCTCAGCACCCTGCTCGGGGAATATATGGGAAAGCTCCTGGAGCTGTCCAAAAAGATGAAAAGTATGCCGGAGCAGATCCCGGTGGAGAAATTCAAGAAGCTGATTCCCCAGATCAGGCAGCTGGAGAGCCTGAGAGAGGATATCCGCCGAATGAGCGCCGGACTGGAGGAGAAGACGCCCCGGGATACGGCGGAGGGCCCGGGCTTCTTTGCGGGCTGCGATACCATAGAGAAGCTGGATAAGCGCTATAAGGCGCTGTGCAGGACTTATCACCCGGATTCGGAGGCGGGAGACGAGGACACGTTCAAGAGAATGCAGGAGGAGTACGAAAGGCTGAAACAGGAGATGGAGTGACAGCCTCCCGGAAATCTTAAAAAAATCTTAAATATCTTTTATAAATTTGGCACTTTGCTGTTGTAAAGTGTCAAATTTTGTGTTAAAATAGCCGCGGTTGTGAGAGAAGCGCTCTGAGCGGGGGCGTGACAGAAGCGCTTTGAGCGGTCTGGAAAAGGGGAGCGTCAGATGAAATTCTATCCGCTGATCGCCGGTTCCCAGGAGCCGAAAGGCCTGGGCGAGGAATACAGGACAGGCAGGGAGATCGGAAAGATCCGGCTCGGAGAGCAGCATCTGTTTTTCCGTTCTATGGGCAGGGCCTATTACATACCATATACGGAGATCCGCCGGTACTTCCGCAGGGTGATGATGGTCCCGGCCAGGCTCTGCTGCGGAAAGGGCAGCTTCCAGATGGAGCACCTTGTGATCTGCGGCGGAGAAGGAGAGCTGGCCCAGGTGGAGGTGCCGGGCACGAAAGCGGCAAAGGTGTTGATGGAGGAATTGGGAAGACTGGCGCCGGAGGCCGCAGTGGGGAAACCTGGGGAGGACACGTAAGAGCTGAAAGAACGGCAGAGGCAAAAAGGGGAAAGAAAATGACTGTCGCAGAGACCCTGGAGGCGCTGTTGGAATCCTACCGGCGCTATTATAATGTAAAGACGGAGAATGTGGCGGCGCCCTTTGCAGCGGAGGCCGTCTTCCACAC
>CANRMK010000047.1 GCA_947631715.1 uncultured Acetatifactor sp. | reverse complement strand
TTTACTTTCAAAGAAGCTGGCAAGCATAGAAACAATGTCCGTTTCATCGTCAGCTATCAATATTTTTGGTTTCATTATTTTCATGTTTACACTCCATGTGCGCTTCAGTGCACATATCAATCAATAGTTTGAAAATTAATTTTCAAACTTACACCCCATGTATCATTTTCATTTCATAACAGCTTAAAAAGGAATTATAGCAGTTATTTTTCAACTATTTATCAACTGTGGTAATTTTCTTTTTTATCTTTTGCACACGCCTGTTTCAAGCACTTCTTTTCTCATTCTGATTCAGTATAACACATACAGGAACAAAAAAGCACCTCTTGTGAGTTCTGCACGCATCAGCGTAACAGTTTAGATAAAGGCCCTTTCAGTTGATAATATTGGGGGCTCCATTTGGCAACCGCTGGTTGACAAAATGCCAAAAAATGCGTTTGTAAGTTGGTTGTTACGGCAAATAAACCATGCTATAATAACTTTGTTTTTGACAGTGCAGGAACGCATTGGGTTTAAAGGGGGATGCTCTCAATGGAAATTGCCAAGAAAATATGCATGCTGAGAAATCAGATGAATTTATCACAGGCTGATCTGGCCGACCGGCTTCAGGTGAGCAGACAGACCGTATCAAAGTGGGAGACGGACGTTTCCCACCCTGATATCACAAAGCTGATCGCCCTGAGCGACTTATTCAATGTGTCTATTGATTATCTGGTCAGGGAAGATGAAACGGTGCAGCAGTCTGCAAACCTGGACAGGCTGGTGTTAAGGTTTCTCGGTTCGGCCCAGGATATGGAGAAAATTTCCAGCGAATTGGTAGACATTATGAGAGACGGCATCATTGACGCAGACGAGCGCACGCGCATGCTCACCATCGTGGACAAGCTGAACGCGGTCTCGCATATGATCGAGGTGATCAAAAAGGCTTTAAACGGTGAAAACAATGACTGACCTGCAAGGCAGAGATCAAGACCAAATGGGAAATGGAGGAAAAGACTATGAATCAGCAACAGCTTGACGCAGCACGGGAGAATATGATCGAGTGGCTGGCGGACCCGCAGGAATTGGGAAAAGCGCCGGACAAAACAGAATGTGCGGGGCAGTTTGAGTACAGGGAAATGACCTATTATATCTTTAAGTTCAAGACGGGAATATTTGGGAAATGGCTTCTTGGGGTATGCGGCGGTTTTGAGGAGGATGAGCTGGAGCCCTGCGGCCACACCTACAGCGAGATGCAGCCGTACCATGAGGCTTCCGCACAGCAGGACTGCATCAAAATGATCGATAAGATCGTGGCGTACTGGCAGCAGCAGGCACAGAAATTGTAAATGCGGGAAGAGACGGCTTTTCTGCCCGAAGAGCAAGTGCAGGAGTCCCGAAGAGCAAATGCAGGAGTCCCCAAGAGCAGGTGCAGGAGTTTCCAAGAGCAAGTGCAGGAGTCCTTTGTCCAGAAGAAAACGAAATAATATATCATAAATTAACGATATACGGATTTCTGGAGGCCGGCAGGCGCCGCCGGGAATCCGTTTTTGCAATTCTTTCTTGACAATCCGGGGCAAATATTGTAATATGGATTGCGTCGGACGATGATGACGGCACGTTGCTTACATCATCGTTTTTTTGTAAAGAGAGATATACTTATGCTTAAGGAGAGACAGCAAGATGTATCGTTATGTGATCAAGCGGGTTCTGCTCGCCATTCTGACCGTATTTATCGTTGCAGCAGTCACTTTTTTCGGAATGCATATCATACCGGGGGGGCCCTTTAATTCGGAGAAAGCTCCCAGCGCAGAGGTAAAGGCTGTGCTGGAGGCCAGGCACCATCTGGACAAGCCTGTTGTGGAACAGTTCCTGATCTATCTGGGCAATTTCCTGCACGGAGATCTGGACGTATCCCTGAAGACAGGGAGGAGCATTTCAACGGTCATCGGAGAATCCTTTCCCATTTCCGCCAAGCTGGGAGGGTCCGCGGTGCTCTTAGCCACTGTCGTGGGACTGGTGCTGGGCAGTATTGCCGCACTGAAGCGAAACAGTATCATTGACCGTATCATCATATTTCTCACTACTCTGGCAACGGCGGCGCCGAGTTTTGTCTTTGCCACTATTCTGCTCTATGTTTTCTGTATCAAGCTGGGCTGGGTGCCTGTGTGGAGCCCAGACGATCCCCATTATGTTCTGCCGGTTCTGGCCCTGGCCATGTACCCCATGGCATATATTACCAGGCTGACCAAGACAAGCATGCTGGATGCCCTTGGCCAGGATTACGTGCGGACTGCGAACGCAAAGGGCGTTTCCTCCGCAAAGGTGATCTTTAAGCATGCTCTCAGGAATGCCGTGATCCCCGTGATCACCTATGTGGGCCCCATGACGGCGTACACTCTCACAGGCAGCCTTGTGATAGAGCATATTTTTACCATCGGCGGGCTGGGCGATAAATTTGTTTCCAGCATTACCAACAGGGATTACACCATGATCATGGGAACGACGATCTTTCTGGCGATCATCATGGTCACTATGAACCTGATCACCGATCTGATCTATAAGGTAGTGGATCCCAGGATCAAGCTGGATTAAAGGAGGAACGAAAGTGGAGCAGAGTATGCCTAAAAGGAACCCGTTGAGTTCACAGATCGATCTGTCAAAATTTGAGAAAGCCACGGAGGAAGAGAAGCGCCAGCAGGACGTGATGAGCGAATCCACCACCTTTTTTAAGGACGGAATGCGGCGTCTGATGAAAAATCCGCTGGCGGTAGGGAGCATTATTTTCCTGATCCTGATCGTGCTGGTCATTCTGTTCGCGCCTGCGGTGGTGCCATACAGCTATTCCCAGATCAATACGGTGAACGGCGTGCGCGACAAGGGCGCAAAGAACATGAAGCCCTTTGAATATTCGGAGCTGGAGCAGGAGTACATAGCCCAGGGCGGAAAGGTATTCCCCCACATCATGGGCACGGATGAGCAGTGCCGCGATTACTTTATGCGCGTGGTGTACGGCACGAGGGTTTCCCTGGCGGTGGGACTGGTAGCCAGCGTCATGGTGCTGATCATCGGCCTGCTGTACGGAAGCATTTCCGGGTATTTCGGCGGGAAAGTGGACCTGATCATGATGCGGATCGTGGATATCATCTATTCCCTGCCGGATCTTCTGATGGTCATTCTGCTGTCGGTGGTGCTGCAGGCCACACTGGGGGCTAAGATCGAGGGAACGTCCCTGGCGAAGCTGGGGCCCAACATTATCGCGCTTTTTATCGTGTATGCCCTTTTGTACTGGGTGGGAATGGCGCGGCTTGTCAGAGGGCAGATCCTGACGATCAAGAACAATGATTATGTGCTGGCGGCACAGGCCACAGGGGCAAGGAGCGGCCGGATCATCAGAAAGCATATTATCCCGAACTGTATCAGCGTTATCTTTATCTCCACGGCGCTTCAGGTGCCCTCCGCTATTTTTACCGAGAGCTACTTAAGTTTCCTGGGACTGGGCGTATCCGCGCCCATGCCCTCCCTGGGCAGCCTGGCGAACTCGGCGAGAGGCGGCATGGTGAGTTATCCGTATAAGCTGCTGTTCCCCGCGATCGTGATCATTCTCATTGTGCTTTCCTTTAACCTGCTGGGCGATGGCCTCCGGGACGCTTTCGACCCTAAGCTGAAGAAATAAGAGGGAGGATCGGATCAGATGAGCGAAGAATACATTTTACAGGTAAAAGATCTGCATACATCTTTCTTTACGGATTCCGGCGAGGTGAAAGCGGTAAACGGCGTTACGTTCAATCTCGCCGCCGGGAAGATCTTGGGCATCGTGGGGGAATCCGGCTCAGGGAAATCCGTCACTGCCTATTCCATCATGCAGATCCTTGCCAATACAGGAAAGATCGTGTCCGGACAGATCCTGTACAAGGGACAGGACATCACAAAATATGACAAGAAGCAGATGCGGAGCTTCCGCGGAAAATGCTGCAGCATTATCTTCCAGGATCCCATGACCAGCCTGAACCCGGTGTTCACCATCGGGAATCAGCTGATGGAAGCGATCCTGCTGCACACGGACAAGGACAAGGACCAGGCGAAAGAGCGCGCTATAGAGATGCTGGAGCTGGTGGGCGTCAATGAACCCCAGAAGCGCATCAAGCAGTATCCCCATGAGCTCTCGGGCGGTATGAGGCAGCGGGTGATGATCGCCATGGCTCTCGCATGCGAACCGGATATCCTGATCGCAGATGAGCCCACGACGGCCCTGGACGTGACCATTCAGGCCCAGATCCTGGAGCTGATGCAGGATCTGCAGAAAAAGATGGGAATGGCGATCATTATGGTGACGCACGACCTGGGCGTCATTGCCAGTATGTGTGATGAGATCATCGTTATGTACGGAGGCCGCGTCTGCGAGCGCGGGACGGCGGAGGATATTTTTTACCGCTCCGGCCATGAATATACCAAGGGTCTGCTCCGCTCCATTCCCAAGGCGGACGGCAGCAAGGAGAGGCTGGTGCCTATCGCAGGCACGCCGATCAATCTGTTAAATCTGCCGAAGGGCTGCGCTTTCTGCGCAAGGTGCGACGAGGCGATGAAGATCTGTCTCACAGAGGTGCCGCCTCAGGTGCAGATGCCGGACGGACATTATGCTTCCTGCTGGCTGACTTATAAAAGACAGATGGAAGAGGCAGGAGGTAGGCTGAATGAGCAGTGAATATCTGATCGAAGTAGAGGATCTGAAGCAGTACTTTCCCGTTAAGACGGGGTTTTTCAAATCCGTGCCGCTAAAGGCCGTGGACGGAGTGTCTTTCGGCATTAAGGCGGGGGAGACGCTGGGACTTGTGGGAGAGTCCGGATGCGGCAAGACCACAGTGGGACGCTCGATCTTAAGACTGTACGAGCCCACCGGCGGAACTGTCAAATATGACGGGGAGGAGATCACGGCCGACAATATCCGGGAACACCGCAAGCATATGCAGATGGTCTTTCAGGATCCCTATTCGTCCTTAAATCCCCGTATGACCGTGGAGGACATCATCGGGGAGCCGTTAGACGTACACAAGCTGTATGCCGATAAGAAAGAGCGGAGGGAAAAGATCCTGAATTTAATGGAGCTGGTGGGGCTGAATGCGGAACACGCCACCCGCTATGCCCATGAGTTTTCCGGCGGACAGCGTCAGCGCATCGGCATTGCCAGGGCCCTGGCCGTCAATCCCAGATTTATTGTCTGCGACGAGGCGGTGAGCGCCTTGGACGTATCTATACAGGCGCAGGTCATCAATATGTTTGAGGATCTGCAGCAAAAGCTGGGAGTCGCATATCTGTTCATTGCCCACGATCTTCTGGTGGTGCGCCATATCTCTAACAGGATCGCTGTCATGTACTTGGGCAGGGTGGTGGAGATCGGCGATGCGGACGAGGTGTATGAGAATCCTCTGCACCCTTATACCCAGTCACTGCTCAGCGCTGTGCCTATCCCTGACCCGGTGGCTGCCAGCAAGAGCAAGAGGATCGTCCTGTCCGGGGATGTACCGAGCCCCATGAACATGCCCACAGGCTGCGCTTTCCGCACGCGCTGCCGCTATGCGACGGAAAAGTGCGCACAGGAATGTCCCGCATTGACGGACAGGGGCGGCGGCCACCAGGTGGCATGTATCCATCAGTGATCTTAAAAAAATCTTTAAAACGGTAATACCAAATGGAGACATTTGATATTATAGAGCCAAACGGAAACAAAGAAGGAGGAAACTATTATGAAGAAATTGACTGCAATTTCTATGGCGCTTGTATTGTCGCTGGGCCTTTTGGCCGGATGCGGCAGTGATGCAGGCAGCCAGTCGTCCGGCAGCGCTGACGGAAGCAGCTCCGCAGCGGACAGCGGATCGGCAGCGGAAAGCGGATCTGCTCCGGAGATCAGCGAGGAGGATGCAGTGGATCCTCACAACTGGGCGGAGTATGATGCCCTGATCGACCAGATCAAGACGACCACTGATTTTGAGCAGCGCGAAGTGCTCATGCATCAGGCGGAGGATATGCTCATGGAGACAGGAGCGCTTCTTCCCCTTTACTACTACAACGACATTTATATGCAGAAGGACTATGTTTCCAACATTTATTCCAATTCTTTCGGTTACAAGTTCTTCATGTTCTCCAAGACCCAGGGAGATACCCTGAACCTGAACCTTGCCAGCGAGCCGGACAAGCTTGACCCCGCTCTGAACAGTACTGTGGACGGCGCCTGCCTTGCAGTGAACAGCTTCGCCGGTCTGTACACCTATGATTCAAACGGCAATGTGACCCCCGATCTGGCAGCAGATGAGCAGGTCAGCGAGGACGGTATGACCTATACCGTGACGCTGCTTCCCGATCTGAAGTGGTCCGACGGCTCCGAGCTGAACGCAAATGATTTTGTATATGCATGGAACCGCGCCGTGGCAGAGGAGACCGCTGCAGACTATTCTTATATGTTCGACATTATCGCAAGGAACGATGACGGTTCCCTGAAAGTGACCGCAGGAGAAGACGGACAGTCGCTGACCATCGAGCTGATCGCTCCCTGTGCTTACTTTAACGAGCTGCTTGCATTCCCTGCCTACTTCCCTGTAAAGCAGTCTGAGGTAGAGAGCGCGGCAGACTGGCAGAACAACCCCGGCGCATGGGCCCAGGAGGCAGGCTTTGTCTCCAACGGCGCTTACACGCTGACCGCATGGACTCATGACGAGAGCATGACCTATGAAAAGAACCCTTACTATCACAAGGCAGACGAGGTGGAGACCGCTACTCTGAAGTTCATGCTGAGCGCCGACGATACCGCCATCTATGCCGCATACACTGCAGGCAACCTGGACTTTATCGATTCGGTTCCCACAGATGAGATCCAGTCCCTGTTAGACAATCCTGAGTTCCATATTGTAGACCAGCTCGGCACCTACTATGTAAGCTTTAACGTAAAGAGCCCTCTGTTCGACGGCAAGACAGCCGCACAGGCAAATGCCATGAGAAGAGCGTTCGCGCTGCTGGTAGACCGGGATTATATCTGCGAGAATATCGGCCAGACGGGACAGAAGCCCGCGAACTCCTTTATTCCTATCGGTATGGCTGACGGCCATGGCGGTATGTTCAAGGAGAACGATGACGCTTACACATTCCCTGACGCGGACAACACCGGTTATTTTGATCCCTCCTGGTCTCAGGAGAATGTAGATGAGGCAATCTCTCTGTTAGAGTATGCCGGATATCAGTTCGAAGACGGCAAGCTCTCTGCGGAGACTCCTATCTCCTTTGAGTTCCTGACCAACGACGGCTCAGGCAATGTAGCTGTGGCAGAGGCGCTTCAGCAGGATTTTGCGGAGATCGGCATCAATATGAACATCAGTCAACAGGACTGGAACGTATTCCTGAACGAAAGAAAGTCCGGTAACTATGACATTGCCCGCAACGGCTGGGTAGCGGACTTCAGCGATCCTATCAATATGCTTGAGATGTGGACTACCGATTCCGGAAACAATGACTGCCAGTTCGGCAGATAATCTGAAAAGATCCGTTTGGTAATGGGCTGCCGCCTATGCAGGTACGATCTGCAGAAGCGGCGGTCCTTTTTTATTGGCGGGGCATGGCCGAAAAAGTATGGACGAAAAATTGAAAATATCGGTTGCATGGCGGCAGTGTCTTTGCTAAAATAAAACTAGCATAATTTTGTGTTTAAAGGAGGTTTTTCCAATGGCTAAAAAGCGCAACATCATCGTAGGCCAGTCCGGCGGCCCCACAGCCGTGATCAATGCCAGCCTTGCAGGCGTCTACAAGACTGCCAGGGAGCGCGGCTTCCACAAGGTATACGGAATGCTCCACGGCGTTCAGGGTCTCCTGGACGAGCAGTACGTGGATCTTTCCACACAGATCCACTCCGATATGGACATCGAACTGTTAAAGAGAACGCCCTCCGCGTTCCTGGGCTCCTGCCGCTACAAGCTGCCGGAGATTCATGAGAATCCCGAACTGTATGAGAAGATCTTCAGGATCCTGGACAAGCTGCAGATCGAGGCTTTCATCTATATCGGCGGCAACGATTCCATGGATACCATCAAGAAGCTGGCTGATTACGCTATCATCAAGGGCCACACTCAGAAATTCCTGGGCGTGCCTAAGACCATCGACAACGACCTGGCCCTCACTGACCACACTCCGGGATTCGGCAGCGCAGCAAAGTATATTGCCGCTTCCACCAAGGAGATTATCCGCGATGCGCTGGGCTTGAGCTACAATAAGGAGAACATTACCGTTCTGGAGATCATGGGCCGCAACGCAGGCTGGCTGACCGGCGCCACTGCTCTTGCAAAGACTGAGGAGTGCGACGGGCCCGACCTGATCTATCTGCCTGAGATCACCTTTGACATGGACAAGTTCCTGGGCAAGGTGGAGGATCTTGTGAAGAAGCAGAAAAATGTAGTCGTGGCCGTCTCCGAGGGCATCAAGCTGGCGGACGGACGCTATGTGTGCGAGCTTTCCGGCGGCGGAGATTATGTGGATGCGTTCGGCCATAAGCAGCTTCAGGGAACCGCTTCTTATCTGGCTGGCTTCCTGGGACAGAAGATCGGCTGCAAGACCAGAGGCGTGGAGTTCTCCACTCTGCAGAGATGCGCTTCCCACATGGCTTCCCGCACCGATATCCAGGAGGCTTTCATGGTAGGTGGAGCAGCTGTCAAGGCGGCTGACGAGGGCGACACCGGCATGATGGTGGTCATCGACAGAAAGTCCGACGATCCTTATATCAGCGTGGCGGGCATCTATGATGTGCACCGCATTGCCAACAACGAGAAAGTCGTTCCCAGGGAGTGGGTGAACAGAGAGGGCAACTATGTGACGGACGAATTTATCGCATATGCAAAGCCCCTGATCCAGGGCTCCTACCACCCTTACATGGTGAACGGGCTGCCTCAGCATCTGGTTCTGAAAAAGAACGTCAGAAAATAAAAAGCGACTGTGGGAGAGACGGCGGAAAAAACCGTCTCTCTTTTGTTGTATGAGGGCGGAGAGGATCCGCCCTGCTCAATTATCCGGGTTTGGTTCCTGCAAAAAGCGGGAGGATCCGAAGAGCGGGATCATGGAGGATGGAATGAAGAGACCCACGGAGGCGGAACGGGCCGCCATCATAGAATACGGGGAGAGGCTGGCCGCCCGAATGGAGGAGCTGTGCATCTCCCAGGAGAAACTGGCGGTGGCCATCGGAAAAAGCCAGAAGACCGTAAGCCGGTATTTAAACGGCGAGAATCAATCTCTGCCCCCGGCCAAGGTGCAGGAGAAGATCGAACATTACCTGCACGGTCAGGCGCACTTTATATGTGAGCATATGTCCCCGGAGCAGTTTGCATCCGTGATGCGAAAGACCATGGAGGCGTACGGCATTTCTCAGGCGGAGCTGTCGGAATGGATCGAGATCCACGCTCCCACCCGCAAAAAAATGGATCAGAGAATGCTCAGCATGTGCATCAACGGCACGGTCCACCTAAGCGCCTGGGATCAGTACATCATTCGCTGCGAGATGGACCATCTTCATGAGGAGAGGATAAAAGAGAAAAAGTATGCCATGAGATACGGAGAGAAGCTGAGCGCCGCACTCAAGGAGCTTGCCATCGGTCCGAAAGAGTTCGCAAAGCGGCTTTCGGTGCCGCCAGACCTTGTGGAACGGTGGAAGCGGGGGGAGGAGACGCATATCTCCTTTGTTCAGATGGAGGAGATTCCGCGTTTCCTGGAGGAAAAATCGGTCTGGAAAGGGTATCGGCATCTGCCGGCAGACGCATTCGGCCGGCTGTTGAGCAGTCTTTTGTCCGGCATTCCGGACATGACGCCGGAAAGCTTTGCAAAGCTCTCCCGGCGCCCCGAGGAGACCATCGTCCGGTATCTGAGCGGCGACGTTCCCACAAGCACTGAGGAGCAGTGGAAAATCTTAGAATCCTGCTACAGGGAGTTTCGACGTCAGGCGTATCCTTTGCCATTTCCAAAGCTCGACGAGTGGATAGCGGGCCTGCGCGAGAATGAGGACATTTTCCGATAGAGCGCGTGAGCCATAAGGAAACATTCACAAAAATAGGACTTGTGTCAAGTAAACGGAAAAATTGAAAACACTATGTAAAAGGTTCATCCGATTACATAGCGTTTTTTCATTTGCTCCGGATATCCAATCAGAACTTTCAGTATCCAAAGGACGCGCAGTCGCTGCCGCAGGTGGCGATCTCAGGGGTCAGGGGATATGTTACCAACAAGCCAATTTGTGATTTCTTTATTTAATCGGTATCTGTACTTCAACTGTACAGCCTCCTCCTGGTGTATCTTTCACTATAATCGTCCCACGATGAAGCTTTACGATTTCCAACGCTATACTTAGACCCAATCCATAATGGTTTTTATCTGTTCTTGATTGATTCCCAGTATAAAACCGCTGAAATACCTTTCCTTTTTCTTCATTGGCTATTCCGGGACCATGATCTTTCACATAAAAAAGAATCGACTTTTCCATTACCTTAGCG
>CANRMK010000046.1 GCA_947631715.1 uncultured Acetatifactor sp. | reverse complement strand
ATCAGCGCAATGTTCATACCCCTGATACCCTCTCTTACTTATTTATTTTTTACGGCCTGCAGCCTCACATTCAGCACAAAGCCCATCCCCATAAAAAGGCTCAGCAGTGAGGTGAGTCCATAACTTACGAACGGAAGCGGAAGTCCCGTGTTCGGCAGGATAAAGGTAGCCACCCCTATGTTCACGAACCCCTGAAAGGCCACCAGCCCGCCCATGCCGGAGGCAATGATCTTTCCCGCAACATCCTTGGACTTGCGGGCCACGGAAATACATTCCAGGGATACCCCCATCATCAGAAAGATCACAGTCAAACTTCCCTTAAAGCCGAATTCCTCTCCTATCACGGAAAAGACAAAGTCCGTCTCGTCCTCTGAGATAAAATTCCCGTTCTTCACGGACGTGATCTCGTTGTTCTTATACCCTTTGCCGTCCAGCATGCCGGAGGCAATGGCTTTCACAGACTGGAACTGCTGGTAGGCCTCCGTGGTGGCGTATTCGTCCCGGTTGAAAAAGGCCAGCAGCCGCGTCTGCTGAAAGTTCTGCAGAATTCCAATGTCGCTCTCCGGCTGCAGCGCCAGCGTGATCAGAAGCGCCACCGCAGGCACGGCCACCGCCAGCACGCCAAAGACCAGCTTGAGGCTGATCCCCCCCGTGAACATGACCACACAGAAGATCACGATCAGGACAATGCTGGTGGAGAGATCCGGCTGGATCACCACAAGGAACCAGGGAACCGCCATCAGAGCGATGCATGCGGCCACGATCCTCACGGTGTGCATCTTTTCCCTATACTTCATAATAAACTGTGCAAAGAATAAAATCAACAGAATTTTAGAGGTTTCCGATGGCTGGAACTGAAGTCCGCCTATCTTGAGCCAGCGCTGGGCTCCGTGGCTGTCCTCCCCGATGAACCGCACCATCAGAAGCAGCGCGATGTTCACAAAGTAAAAGACCCAGTAGAACCGCAGGACAAGGGAATAGTTAAAAAAAGAAATCACGATCATCAAAAACAGGCCCACGGCCGCCCCTGCCAGCTGCCTGGTCTGCAGTGACGCATTTGCACTGCCGATGATGATGACGCCGATCGCCGCCAGCGCCACCACCATCAGTACCAGTTTGAAATCATAGTCGCGTATCCTTAATTTTCTGAACATAAAAGTTTCTAAGTCTCCGTTTATCTGTTCAGGGTCATATCCTGGGAGGATACATCCACGATCGGGATATTGGCATACAGGCTCGGCTTGTCCCGCCCGGATCTGGCGCCCTTTGTGTTGATCTGTATCTCTATGTTGTCCGCATCGATCTTCATGTATTTGGAGATCACCTTTGCGATATCGGCCTTGATCAGCTCCATCATCTCGGGCGAACAGTTGACTCTGTCTGAGATGAGAAGAATCTTCAGTCTGTCTCTGGCCACTTCCCGCGAACTCTTTTTACGAAAAAAATATCTCATCTCCCGCACCTCCCTACGCCTTATGGAAAATGCCGGAAACTCTCATCCAGAAAGAAATGCCTTTATCAAAATTCAGATACGGGACATCCTTGCCCGTAACTCTCTGGACCACATTGGCGTACGCCTGCCCGGCGGGAGTGTCATTTCCCACTAACGGCTCCCCCTGGTTGGTGGCTACCACTACATTTTCATCGTCCGGCACAATGCCGATCAGCGGAATGGCGAGAATGTCCACAACGTCCTGGGCGGACATCATGTCACCGCGCCTGACCATATCCATGCGGAGCCTATTGATGATCAGATCCATCTGCTTGAATCCGTTGGCCTCTAAAAGCCCTATGATGCGGTCGGCGTCCCGAATGGCCGACACCTCCGGCGTCGTCACCACAAGCGCCCTGTCGGCCCCGGCGATGGCGTTCTGGAACCCCTGCTCGATCCCTGCGGGGCAATCCAAAATAATGTAGTCGAACTGTTCTTTCAAATGCTCAATGACCTTGACCATCTGCCCCGGCGTGACCGCCGTCTTGTCCCTTGTCTGGGCCGACGGCATCAGGTAAAGCCCCGGATGCCGTTTGTCCCGGATCAGCGCCTGCTTCACCCGGCAGTTGCCCTCCACCACGTCCACAAGATTGTAGACGATCCTGTTCTCCAGTCCCATGACGACATCAAGATTTCTGAGCCCGATATCCGTATCGATGAGACATACCTTTTTGCCCAGCTTCGCCAGGCCCGTACCTACGTTTGCGGTCGTGGTGGTCTTGCCCACGCCGCCTTTCCCTGAAGTGACGACAATGACTTCGGAGCCTTTCTGCTCCGTGGAAAACTGATTGTCCATTTTCCAACCTCCGCTCTTAGATTTTGTCGTCCACCTCGCAGCTTTCCGCATGCCGCCTGGGGCGGCGTCCTGAACCGTCAGAAAGTGCTCAGCAGGTCTTTCGTAAGCGCTTCAAAGGTTATCTTTCCGTTTTTCACATATGCGATTTTCGGCTGTATCTTCTGGTGGATCCCCCACTTGGGCTGTCTGCCCGGCTTATATTTATAATCGCCGATCAGGATCCGTTCCGGCTCCATCTCCAGAGCCGCCACAAAAGCGCCCTCCTCCCCGTTCCCTCCGGCGTAAGCCTCCCCGTAGAGGCCGCCCAGAATGATCACGTTCTTTGAGCTGATCACGGCGCAGCCCGGATGCACGTCCCCAAGGACAATGATGCTGTGCTCCGTCTCCAGGACGTCCTTATTCTTCAGGCTGCCCTTAAAGAACTGTCCGTCCTCGCCGCCGGCGAGCTTTTTCTCCACCTGTGCAAGAGCCTTGATAAAGTTTTTGTTGGTGGCCTCGTCCTTTTCCACGAGGCAGACGATATGCAGGTCGCTGCTCTCTTGGATCTTCTCCAGTATACGGATCTCTTCCCCATCGGTCAGAGCCATGCCCTCGATGGAGAGGGCCACGGACGACTTTCCAAAAAATGCCCTGGCCTCGGAGAACTTGAATCCGATTTCCTGCAGTATATCCTCAAAAGGCATCGATGGGTCAAGATGAAGAATGATGCCATTGGGAAAGCTTTTGATCAGTACTGTGTCTTTCATAGTGATGTCCCTCTACATTTCATTGGAAATTCCCGCATCAGGCAGTTCCGCCTCGCCGGTGATCAGTTCGTCCTCCGCCAGCCCGTAATAGTACATGATAATGTCGCGGGTGGCCTGGGCCGCGTGGTCCGAGGAATAGCCGAATGGAATTCTGGTGGCGATGGCGATTTCCGGGTCTTCGTAAGGCGCATAGCACACAAACAGCGCGTGGCTGGGCCTGCTCCTTGTCTGCTCCGCGGTACCGGTCTTCCCGGCCACGTTTACCGCCAGATCGTTAAAATAGACCTTGTTCTCCACCACCTGTCTCATGCCGCTGTGAATGGCGTTCCAGTACTTTTCGGGCAGATCGATCTGGTTCCTGACCCGGGGTTCGTTTTCCCGGATCACATTGCCCTGGGAATCCGTGATCCTGTCTATCAGAGTCAGTTCATAGCAGGTGCCGCTGTTTGCCACAGTGGCCGCATAGCGGGCCAGACCGGCTGTAGTATAGCTGTGGCTGCCCTGTCCGATGGCGGAACGCACCGGGTCATAATCGGATACGGACGGCGCGGTCTCGGAGATCTCCAGACCGGACTTCTCCGTCAGGCCATACATGTCCGCATATTTCGCGATGGACTCAATTCCCTGGGAGTCGTTGTATGTCCCCTCCCTTGTGGCCAGCCGGTATCCCACATCATAGAAGAAGAAGTTGCAGGAATCCCGGATCGCAGTGGTCACGTTCTCGTTGCCGTGTCCGTATCTGCTCCAGCACCGGGGAGACGGTTCTATATTGGTGTACAGGCTGGTACAGTCAATGACGCTGTCCAAGCTGATCACACCTTCCATGAGGCCCGCGGTGGCCATGACCATCTTAAAGGTGGAGCCAGGAGCCGCCGCATACTGGGTCGCGTAGTTAATCTGAGGCGAGGATTTGTCCGCATTGAGCTTTGCAAAATACTCCGCGTTGACGGAATTGGCCATCATGTTATTGTCATATCCGGGATAGGATACCAAAGCCAGAGTGTCCCCGCTGTTCACGTCCACGATCACGGCGGAGGCATTGCAGGGATCCAGGGCCAGCTGCGCCGGCGTGATTTCCAGGCTGTTGATCCTGCGCTTCATAAACTCATAGGCCGACATCCTGCCGGCGAAAATAGCCTCCTGATCCTCCGCCGGAATATCCGTAAGCCCCTGCTCACATAGGATCTGGCACACCTGCCGCCCTGTGATCCTATCCGACAGGAGCATGTATTTGTAGATGCGCTTCTGGAACTCCGTATTCTTGTCCACCGCCTGTATGATGTAATCCATAAGCTTCCTGTAGACTTCATCGGACTCGGAATACTTTACGTTCAGATCCAGTCTGCTCACATCGATCCAGTTCTGGGCGATGCAGTATTTCAGGTATTCATTCAGGCTGATCACTTCGTCCCTGGTCCAGGCTAAGTAGGTATCATCGGAGGTGTCCACCGCCTCCGTCATGATAACGCCCTGATCGTTCAGAAGACTTACGATCCTGCTCTGATAGACCTGATACTCCTCCGTGAGGGCATTGTAGGGCGTCAGGCTGTCTGTCAGCTCTTTCCTGAGCCTCTCATACACATCTTCCTTGTAGGTCAAGTACGCCTGGTACACCTGCTTTTCCGTATCCCCCGCATCCTCCTCCGCCATGGCTTTCAGATCGATGATGGAGTTGTTGAACATGGCAAAGTACACATCATAGATGGGAATCAGTATGTCGGAACTGCTGGAGTTCGCCCCGGCCCTGTATTCCTTTGCGTTGACGATCTTCTGGGAGATCAGTCCGGCCAGCCTCTGCTCCAATATATTGTATACGGCTATCGTCAGGTCCTTATCGATGGTCAGGTATACGTCCTGCCCTGCCTGCGCGTCCTGGTGCTCGATGATGGCGTTCACCTTGCCCATCACATCCACGATCACCTTTTCATAGCCCTTTTCCCCCTGCAGCGTGGTCTCCAGAGCGGCTTCGATGCCTCCCTTTCCCACCACATCGTTAATGTCGTAGACCTCTCCCTGTCCGGCCTGGGCAGTCTGTTCATTTAACTGCGCCAGCTCCTCGGAGGATATTTTCCCCGTATATCCCAGCACATGGGCAAAGTACTTGCTGTCCACATACCTGCGGATCGTGTCCTCCACAATGGAGACGCCCGGCAGATCCTGGGAATTTTCCATGATAACGGCAACGGTGCGTTCGCTGACATTGGTGGCCACGGTAGTGCCGATGTACTTGCGGAAAGAGGTCAGATTCATGGCATAGCGCAGCGTCACCATTTTGAGCCACTCTTCTCTCGTGTAGCCGCCTCCCGGCACAAATGTGTCACTGTCACCGGGATCCTGATAGCTTCCCAGAGCAAATCCTTTCGGGCGGCTCAGCCATTCCATCACTTCTTCGGGAGACGCCGTGCGCTCCTCGTCCTTTAGCTTGTCCACGGAAGTGTAACCGTACACGTCCGCCAGGAACCTGAGACGGCTGGTGCCGTCCACCGTGTAGGCGAACTCGCCGTCCTCATCCAGCACGATCCGAAAGTCCGTGATCACGTTGTCGCCGTTCTTTTCGATCATGCGGATCAGGCGCAGGAGCATTTGGTTGATCTTTTCGTTCTTGCTGCTCCCGGATTCGAACACGTCCTCCACCTTTACGGAATAGGCCAGTTCATTGTATGCCAGGATATTGCCGTTACGGTCGTAGATATTGCCTCTGGTGCTGGCGATATCTCTCGTCTTCTCCACCTCCAGCACGAACTCGTCCAGATACTCCTGGCCATGGACGATCTGCAGATCGAAGCAGCGGTAGACAAGAATGCCTCCCAGGATCAAAAAAAGTACAGTGAACACGGTGAGGCGGTTCGTCAATATGCCGATGAATTTTTCCTTGAATTCGTCAAACAAATTTCTGCGCCCTCTTCCTCTCATAGGCTTCCAGCTTCTCATTCACCTTAAGGAGCAGGGGATAGAGAAACAGCGTGACTACAATGGTATACAGTGCCTCCGGCAGGATAATATGTACAAAATAATAGGTAAACTGAAATCTGCCGCGCAGCAGGAACAGCAGGATATAACAGATCAGCCCGTAGGACAGGTCGCTGGTCACGATAAGCGCTAACGGAAGCTTGATGTCCTCCGGATAAAAAATGCGGCTGAACTTTCCGTTCAGATACCCGATATACATTAAAATCAGGGCGCAAAAGCCCAGAAAATTTCCAAAGAAGATATCGCTCAAAAGCCCGCAGACAAATCCGATGACCAGCCCCTCTTTCTCCCCGCGCATAAAGCCGAATGCAGAGGTCAGAATGATCATCAGATTCGGAATCACGTTGGCAAAGGCAAGGCTCTTGAACACACTGCACTGCAGGATAAAGCAGACCAGTATGAAGATGGCAACGACTGTTTTACGAAGCATTTTCTTCGTCTTCCTCCACGATCTCCTGTTTTTTGTCAGTGATCACCAGCACCTCATTCAGGTGCTCAAAATCCACGGCGGGAGTCAGCCGGCCGGACTTGGTGAGATTATTCGCGTCCATCTCGATGCTGTTTATGTATCCGATCAGGATATCCGGCAGGAACTTGTCGCTGATGTCGGACGTGACGATCTTATCTCCCACCGCGACCGCGTTCCGGCTGTCCACAAGCTGTCCGAACGTAATGCAGTTTTCCGCCATCAGCTGGAGATTTCCGGATACGATCAGATTGTCCTGGGTAGACAAGGTCTTGCCGCTGACGTTGCTGTTGTCGGAAATGACGGAGGTGACGCGGGACCAGTTGGGGCCCACCGCCGTGATACGCCCCACCAGGCCGCCTCCTGCAATCACATTCATATCCGTCTCAAAGCCGTCCTCCGCCCCTTTGTCAATGATAAAGGAGGAGTACCAGTTCCCGGCGTCCCGGCTGATGATGCGGGCGCCCACCTTGTTGTATTCGCCGTACTGTTCGTCGAGCTCTACCAGTTCTCTGAGCTGGTTCAATTCGTATTTGTCCTGCTGCAGCAGCGTATTTTCCTCTGTCAGCGCCGCGACCTGGGCCCGCAGCTGTTCATTCTCGTCCAAAAGGGAACGGATCTGCACAAGCTCCTCGGAGCGGTTGGCAAGCCAGCCTCCCAGCTTCCCGATCCCCTGCTGAAAGGGGACGATCACATAGCCTGCCGCCGTATTTAACGGCCGGTTGAACACGTCCGTGCCGAATGTGATCATCATCAGGACCGTACAGAGAATTGTCAAAATGAGGAGGAGATATTTACTGGGTAAGGTAAATTTCTCCCCCTTTTTCTTTATGATCGGGCTCATTTACTCATTCCTTCGATAGCGTATGCAACGGATTTATAATTGTCTTCCCTGATGACCTTGGCGATGCCCATGACAACGCTCGTCATGGGGTTCTCCGACACGTTGATCTTTAGTCCGGTGCCCGCGCCCAAACGCTCCGCCAGATGGTTCACCTGGGAAGCTCCGCCGGTGAGATAAATGCCGTGCCTGTAGATATCGGCGGCAAGCTCCGGCGGCGTGCGCTCCAGGATCACCTTTACGTTGTCGATGATGGTGTTGAAGTGTTCCTCCAGGGACTGATCTACCAGCTTTGTGGGGATCTCCCGCTCCACGGGGAGCCCGGTGACAATGTCGCGGCCGTACACTACTGCTCCATGGCCTTCCTGTTCAAGCTCCCGCAGGGATATCTTCACGGTCTCCGCCGTCTTTCCCCCGATGATCAGGCTGTACTCCTTTCTCACCGCGGCCCGGATCGCCTCGTCGAATTTCAGCCCGCCGATCTTGATCAGGCGGCTTAGAACGATGCCGCCCAGGGAGAGAATGGAGATTTCCGTGGTCTCATATCCCACGTTCACCACCAAAACGCCCTGGGAATTCTTCACATCAATGTCCAGCCCCAGGCCGTCCGCCACAGCCTTTTCGATCACCATGATCTTCTTTGCCTTTACGCCGGCGTCCCGGATCAGATCGTAAAAGGCCCTCTTCTCCACCTCGGTGACGTCCGTGGGCACTGCAATATAAAAATCCGCGGGCCTGCTGTTGCCTTTCTGCAGATCGTTTATGAAATACTTCACCAGTGTCTCCATATTCTTAATGTCCGCTATGACACCGTTGGAAAGCGGATAGGAAATATGAATATTGCCGGGCGCTTTCTCATACATTTCAAAAGCAGAGTTCCCATAGGCAAAGAGCGTGTTCTTGTTCTCGATGGCGATCATGTTCTTTTCCACCAGGATATTGTCCTCGCTCCTGCTGTAGATCTTGATGTTGTTGGTACCCAGATCGATACCAAATGAGTTGTTGGCCAAAGTGTTAAAACCCCTTTCTGTCGTATGCGGCCTTATAAGCCGGCGGTGATCCCGGAAGATCACTCTGTTGTGTACCAGGACTGCTCCCGGAAGCTGACATATCTGTTATCGCCTATAACGATATGATCTAACAGCGGGATATCCATCATCTCCCCCAGCTTCCTCAGATGGTCCGTCAGTTCCTTATCGGCTCTGCTGGGGGCCGGATCCCCGCTGGGGTGGTTGTGCACCAGAAGAATGTTTACCGCCCTGCATTCCAGGGCGTGCAGGAAGATCTCCCTGGGCGGGATCAGCGCCATCTTTACGCTGCCCTGGGACATCTGCCTTTCGTCCAGCATGCGGCACCTGGAGTCCAGGCAGACCAGCACCACGCACTCCGTGTCTTTGTGCCTGAGCTTTTCCATAAAGTAATCTGCCACCTGGACGGGGCTTTTGAAATCAAGCCCCTCTCTGGCCCTGGCCTCGCTCATGCGCTTGGACAGCTCCGCCAGGCACTTCAGCCTCACCGCCTTGACCTGTCCGATCCCCCTGACGGAAAGGAGCTCCTCCAGGGTCACATTGTAAAGCCCGAGAAGTCCCTCCCGGGGATACCTGGCAAGCTTTAGCACCTGTTCCGCGGCCTGCATCACATGGTTGTCCGCCGTGCCGGTGCGCAGGATAATGGCCAGCAGCTCTGCCTCCGTCAGACATTCCGGGCCGAACCGCAGGAATCTTTCATAGGGAAGCTCCGGCGAGCCCGCTTTTGCAGTTGTGTCTTTTTTCATGCGTCTCCTTGTCTTCCTTCTCCGACGCATCATTCTCTTACCTGATAAAACGGTACACCACCAATGCGATCACCACTCCCAGCACGCTGGCGATGGTGATGTTGATGGTCAGGCCGAATGTCAGTACAAAGAAGCCCAGATCCAGAACTACGGGGGAGCTTAAGCCGAAAGACTGGCCGTAATTTAAAAAGCTGCCCTCAAAGAAAGTGCCTATGAATCTGCCCAGTACAAAGCCTACCAGTACCAGAAGTATCAGGACCCAGTTTACTCTTTTCAAAATCATTCCCCGTTCTTTCTTTGGTAGCTGGGACCGCTCTTTCGCCGCTGCCCGGCGGCACAAAAGTCCCATACGCCTTTTTATAGTACCACAAAATGGAAAGACTGTACACAAAAATCATATCATTTATTTTGACCTTTTTCAACAGAATTTCCGAAGCCGGTCTTCTCCCACGATTCCCTGGTCCACAAGGGCCTGGAGGGATTTCAGAATGCCGAATTTCCCGTGCTGCCAGGTAAGCCCTCCCTGGAAGTACACCGCATAGGGGGGCTTGATGGGGCCGTCTGCGGAGAGCTCGATGGACGAGCCGGACACAAAGGCGCCGGCCGCCATGATCACCTGGGAATCGTATCCCGGCATGTCCCAGGGCTGGGGCGTCACATGGCTGTCCACAGGAGAGCCTGCCTGTATGCCCTGGCAGAATGCGATGACCGCTTCCGGGCTTCCCAGCGTGATGGCCTGTATAATGTCGTGGCGGCTCTCGGCGCCGTCCGGAATCACGGGATAGCCAAGCCTTTCATAGAGATTCGCCGCAAAGACGGAGGCTTTCAGCGCAGATGCCGTGACGGTGGGCGCCAGAAAAAGCCCCTGGTAAAAGTCCCGCAGCACTCCCAGGGAAGCCCCTACCTCCTTGGCCAGTCCCGGCGAGGTAAGCCGGCAGGCCGCGTTCTCCACACAGTCCTTTCTCCCCACAATGTATCCGCCTATTGGGGCCAGTCCGCCTCCCGGGTTCTTGATCAGGGATCCCACCGCCATATCGGCCCCTGCCTCCACAGGCTCTGTGGTCTCCACAAATTCTCCATAGCAGTTGTCCACCATGCAGATCACATCCGGCTTGATCCCCTTGACAAATGCGATCAGCTCCCCCATGCGCGCCACAGACAGAGTGGGTCTCGTCTGATAGCCCTTGGATCGCTGGATCGTGACCAGCCGGGTCCTCTCGTTCATGCCCTTTCGGATCGCGTCATAGTCAAAGCCTCCGTCCGGCAGCAGATCCACCTGCCTGTACGTCACCCCGTACTCCGCCAGGGACCCTCTGGAGGGACGGATACCGATCACCTCCTCCAGGGTATCGTAAGGCTTTCCCACCGGGGAGAGAAGCTCGTCCCCGGGCCGCAGATTGCTCATCAGGGCCAG
>CANRMK010000045.1 GCA_947631715.1 uncultured Acetatifactor sp. | reverse complement strand
GCTGCTGTTAAAACGAATCAACGATTACGCCGAGGAAGTGCTGGGTGACATCGATCCCCAAAAGGTTCCCGTCTCCGTACAGCTGGAAAAGCTGCGTCCCGTCATGGAGGAGATCGCCGCCGAGAAGAATATGAAGCTGGAGGACCTTTTTATTCTCTACATGGATCTCCAGAGCGAAGCCAGCGTGGCCACCAACCGCAAGCTGGAGGAAAGCCTCAAGGATTTGAACGACGGCTTTGACGGCAGTTCGCCGCTCCTTTTCCGCTGACCTCCGCGCATTCGCTCCGCTCAATGCCGCCTGCGTGTGCATGTGTGGTGTGGACGCTCCGCTCAATGCCAAAGCGTCCGCAGATGCGCACGCAGGCGGCGGACGCTTTGGCACATTCAAAGAGCCGGGACCTGTCGGCCCCGGCTCTTGCTTTTCTATCTCCGTCATTTCTCAGCATTCCCTTTTCAGGCTCAAAGGCTTTGCTGTCATGCCATCTTTTCGCCCTTTCTCCAAGCTTTACTTCACGATCCTTGCCCGGAATACGCCGTCGATGCTCTCCAGCGCCTTTACGATATCCTCCGTAAGGGCCGTCTCCACGTCCAGCATGGTATAGGCCACCTCGCCTCTTGACTTATTGGTCATGTCGCTGATATTGATGCCCTTTTCTCCGAACACGGCGGTAAACTTGGAGATCATATTTGCGATATTTTTATGGAAGATAGCCACCCGGCCGGCCTTGGCGCACACGCCCATATCGCAGGCGGGATAGTTCACGCTGTTGCGGATATTGCCGTTCTCCAGATAGTCTTTCAGCTCTTCCACCGCCATCACTGCACAGTTGTCCTCGGATTCCTCGGTGCTGGCTCCCAGGTGGGGGATCACGATGCAGCCGGGCGCCCCTGCTGTAGTGGGATTGGGAAAATCAGACACATAATGGGCGATCTGTCCGCTCTGTAAGCCCTCCAGCACAGCTTTCTCGTCTGCCAGAAGATCTCTTGCAAAGTTCAAGAGGTTCACGCCCTTTTTCATCTTCGCGATAGCTTCCCCGTTGATCATTCCCTTGGTGGCATCCATCAGGGGAACATGGATGGTAATGTAATCGCACTCCGCGTAAATGTCATCCACGTTCAGCACATGCTTTACGGAACGGCTCAGGTTCCAGGCCGCATTGACAGACAGATAGGGATCGTACCCATAGACCTCCATGCCGAGGGCCACGGCGGCGTTGGCCACCTTTACGCCGATGGCGCCCAGTCCGATGACGCCCAGCTTCTTTCCCATGATCTCGGTCCCGGCAAAGTTCTTCTTCTCTTTCTCCGCAGCCTTGGCGATGTTCTCGTCATCCTTTGTGGACTTCACCCATTCGATGCCGCCCACCACGTCTCTGGCCGCCAGCAGCATACCTGCCAGCACCAGTTCTTTCACGCCGTTCGCGTTGGCTCCGGGGGTATTGAACACAACGATCCCCTGCTCCGCGCATTTGTCCAGGGGAATGTTGTTGACACCCGCTCCGGCTCTGGCCACGGCCAGCAGCCTCTTTGGCAGCTCCATCTCATGCATGGAGGCGCTTCTCACCAGGATGCCGTCGGCCTCCTGCACCTCCTCTGTCACTGTGTACTGATCGCTAAAATTATCAAGACCTACCTTTGCGATAGGATTTAAACATTTGATCTGAAACATGATCGTATCCTCTCTTTGTAATTCAGGCGTTCTCCGCCTCAAATTTCTTCATGAATTCCACCAGCTTCTCCACGCCCTCGACAGGCATTGCATTGTAGATGCTTGCCCGCATGCCGCCTACCGTCCTGTGGCCCTTGAGGTTTTCAAAGCCGGCCTCCTTTGCTTCCTTGACGAACTTCGCGTCCAGCTCCTCGTTTCCGGTGACAAAGGGAACGTTCATCAGGGAACGGTCCTCTTTTCGCACGGTTCCCTTGAACAGACTGCTCTCGTCCAGGAAATCATAGAGGATCTTCGCCTTTTTCTCATTGCGCTCTTTCATGGCCTGAAGACCGCCCATCTTTTTGATCCACTTGAATACCTTTCCGCAGATATAGATGCCGTATGCGGGCGGGGTGTTATACAGAGAGCCGTTGTCCGCATGGATCTTATAGCGCAGCATGGTAGGGGTTCCGGGCAGCACGTCCTCGGTGATCAGATCCTCCCTGATGATCACGATCACAACGCCCGCAGGGCCCACATTCTTCTGAACGCCGCCATAGATCACGCCGTACTTCGTCACATCCACAGGCTCGGAAAGGAAGCAGCTGGACACATCTGCCACCAGGGTATGTCCCTTGGTATTCGGCAGCTTCCAGAACTTCGTCCCGTAGATGGTGTTGTTCTCACAGATATAGACATAGTCCGCATCCTCCGGAATGTCCAGGTCGGAGCAGTCAGGGATATAGGAAAAGGTCTTGTCTGCGGAAGAAGCCACCTCCACCGCATCGCCGTAGATCTTCGCCTCCTGGAAAGCCTTCTTTGCCCACTGGCCGGTAACGATATAGGCCGCTTTCCTGTTCTTCATCAGGTTCATGGGGATCATGGCGAACTGCTGGCTTGCGCCGCCCTGCAGAAACAGCACCTTATAGTTGTCGGGAATGTTCATCAGTTCCCTTAAGTCCGCCTCCGCCTCCTTGATGATGGTGTCATAAGCCTTGGAACGGTGGCTCATCTCCATGACAGACATGCCCGTTCCTCTGTAATCCAGCATCTCGTCCGCAGCTTCTTTCAGCACCTCTTCCGGCAGGACCGCAGGGCCTGCGGAAAAATTGTATACTCTTGACATGATTTTCCTCCTCGGATTTAATATATACTGTAAACAGGTCTTTTGAACATAGGTATAGAATAATCGTTCTTCACGCTTTAGTCAACTAAAATGTGGAATTTTCCACAAAAATTCGGTGACAGTTCAGCCATTCCCTTGCAAGTCACGCCCGGTACTGCCGATGTTCTCCCGGCAGACGCGCTTCCGCTCGGTTCCGCACGTAACGGCCCAAGGCATATAGGACATGCCTGCTCGAAAGTACCTCGCCAAGTGCCGACGTGCTCCAACGGATTTCAATCTCAGGTCATGCTATGACTGGGCGAGTTAATAGAACATGATCACCGGTGTGCCGATCTCCGTCTTTTCATAGAGCGCCGCCATGATATCGGCGGGCGTGTTGATACAGCCGTGGGAACCGTTCGTCTTATAGATCTCTCCTCCGAAGCTGGACCGCCAGCTGGCGTCATGGATCCCCACATTGCCCCGCACCGGCATCCAGTATTTTACGGGAGTTGCGTAACCCGGTCCCCGCAGGGTCCGGTTCTTCTGCTTATTGTAGACGAAATTCACGCCCTGGGGCGTTCCCATCCTGCGCCCGGTGTTCCCCGTCACGATATCCGTATCCAGTTCCAGGGCGCCGTCCACATAATAATACATATGCTGCTCAGTCATATCTACTTCAATGTATGTTCCGCCGATGTCATTCAGTTCCCTGACATAACCCTCTTTCAGATAGGCCGGGATATGGTTTTCCGCTTTCCGCCCGGGGTCCGAGAGGGCCTCCATCAGATATGCGACTTCCGCCTCCTGATCAAGCTTAGTCCCGTATGTGTCATATTTGACCTCCACCACGTCGCCCCGGGTAGTCTGGAACTCCAGCATCTTTCCTGCCGTGTCGTAATCCCCGGCAAGCTTCTCCACCCAGGCCCTGACTTCGGCTTCATTCAGCACCAGATTCCCCGATGGATCCAAAACGGGCAGTCCGTCCTCTCCCACCGTCAGGAATTGTCCAGTGATATCCGCGGTCAAAGGGATTTTTTCCGCCCCCATGTCATAGACGATGCCACAGTCCGCAAATTTCTCTACCAGGCTGAAGATTTCCCGCTGCTTCCTGTCCTGCTGGCTGTCTTCCAGGTCATAATAACAGTTCCCGTCTGCAAGGGAAACAAAAGTCTCTCCGTTCTTCAGGCATTCCTCCAGATAGGAAAAGGCCCGTTCCGGATCCAGGCGCATGGTGTTTCCGTCCCGGAGCTCATATCCCTTCTCCGTGAGCACCAGCGCGACGCCATCTTCCATGTTTACCGCGTCCCGCACCGGCTCCAGCTTTTCAAAGCTCTCCCTCAGCTTCCCGCTGTCAAAGCTGTATCCCGTGGGATCCAGGCGCTTTGCGGACGTCTTCTGGAGGCGGTTCATCCAGAGCATGGAAGCGTTCTGCCGCAGATAGGTCTTAAGGCTTCTGGTATAATCCGCTTTCCCCTCTATGTCTTTTGTGTCCAGCTGCCAGCTCTTCCCGTCCGCCCCCACAATGATCACAGGCGGCATGGTCGTCTGCTGAGCCAGTTCCCCGTTTACCTGCTCCACTGTCTTTCCCGTGCAGTAGACGCCGTTGATCCAGGTGTTCACAGGGAAATTGTTCCTGTAGTACAGGGAAAGGGTCAAAATGCCTCCCAGTATCAGGATCAGCCCTACAAACAAGAACAGGAATAGTATTCGAACCAACTTTTTCATAAGCATTTTCCAGTATCCGCTGCCAGTTCGCCTTTTGCCGTATCCGGCGGCAGAGTATCTTACTTCTCCCGTGCGGCCAGGTCGTCGCCGTCAAACACTTCCGCGATAGGCGCTCCCGCAGGGACCATGGGAAATACCTTATCGTCCTCAGGGATCATGCACTCGATCAGCACGGGCGCTTTTAAGTCAATGGCCTTTCTCAGCGCGGGCTCCATCTCTTCCTTAGCCGTTACCCGGATAGCCGCACAGCCAAGCCCCTCCGCAACCTTACAGAAGTCTACTTTATCGTTGAGCACCGTCTGGGAATAGCGTTTCCCGTAAAAGAGGGTCTGCCACTGTCTCACCATTCCCAGCACATGGTTATTGATCACCACCTGAATGATGGGAATGTTATAACGGCTGGCCGTGGCCAGTTCATTCATGTTCATGCGGAAGCACCCATCCCCTGCGATATTGATGCAGAGCAGATCAGGCTGTCCCACCTGGGCGCCGATGCAGGCCCCCAGACCGTAGCCCATGGTGCCCAGCCCTCCGGAGGAAAGGAAGGTGCGGGGCTTCGTATAATGATAATACTGGGCCGCCCACATCTGATGCTGTCCCACGTCAGTGGTGATCAGCGCCTGCCCCTTAGTCACCCTGTCGATGGTCTCCATCACGTACGGACAGGAAAGCTGGCTGTCATCATATTTGAGAGGGTACTTCTCCTTTAACTCCTGTATTGTATGCATCCACTCCGGATGCTGTTTTTTCTCGATCCGCCGATTCAGCTCTCCCAGCGTCAGCTTCAGATCTCCGACCAGGCTGGCGTCCACCCGGATATTCTTGTTGATCTCCGCCGCGTCGATATCGATGTGCACGATCTTCGCCCCCTCGGCAAACTTTCTGGGATTGCCGATCACACGGTCAGAAAATCTGGCCCCCAGAGCAATCAGCAGATCGCACTGGCTCACCCCAAGGTTGGACGTCTTAGTGCCGTGCATGCCGATCATACCGGTATAGCGGGGACTGTTGCCGTCAAAGGCTCCCTTGCCCATCAGAGTGTCGCACACGGGGGCATCGATCAGTTCCGCGAACCGGGCCACCTCCTCCGATGCCTCCGAAAGAATGGCGCCGCCTCCCAGGTAGATGTAAGGTTTCTCCGCCGTTTGGATATACTCCAGCACTTTCTCCATCTCTTCCTGAGAATAATGAATGCTGCGCTCTTTCTCTTTCGGCTTCACAGGCGTATATTCGCACATGGCCGCGGTCACATCCTTGGTGATGTCCACCAGCACGGGGCCGGGCCGGCCGCTCTTTGCTATGTCGAAAGCCCTTCTCAGGGTAGGCGCCAGATCCGCCACGTTCTTCACGATAAAGCTGTGCTTCGTGATAGGAATGGTCACTCCGGCAATGTCCACCTCCTGAAAACTGTCCTTGCCAAGCATGGGCAGATTCACATTGGCGGTGATGGCCACCATGGGAACGGAGTCCATGTACGCCGTGGCGATGCCGGTGACAAGGTTGGTGGCGCCGGGGCCGCTGGTAGCCATGCAGACGCCCACCCTGCCGGTAGCCCTGGCATAGCCGTCCGCTGCGTGGGCCGCGCCCTGTTCGTGGGAGGTCAGAATGTGCCTGATCTCGTCGCTGTGCTTATAGAGTGCGTCATAGATGTTCAAGATGGAACCGCCGGGGTAGCCGAAGACAGTGTCTACGCCCTGTTCCTTAAGGCATTCTATGACGATTTCGGAACCGTTCAGCTGCATTGTTGTTTCCTCCTGCTACTACTTTTAAGCTTGTAAATTCATTTCCTGTATTTTCTTTCTATCACCTGGGAATACAGGGTCATGGCTGCAATGCTCTCAACCAGGATACCCAGCACGGAAACGATGGCCATGGCATTATTCTGTCCCGGCAGCAAGGGAATCCCAAGGACAATGAACACTGCGCCGAAAGCAGACCAAAGCTTCGCCATGGCCCGGTTGTACTTTTTCAGGTCATTTACCTCAAACACCTTACTATTGGCCCAAAATCCTGCCGGTTTTTTGGAAAACAGACAGTGGATACCAAGCCCGATAAAAAGAATCCCCACCGCTGCCCATATCAGAAAAGCAGACATGACTTATCACTTCCTTTCCGGTATCCCCTCACCGCAGATCTGTTTTTATTCTGTCACCGAACCGTTGAACCACTCCGCGCCGTATAGATGCGGGTGTCCGGGTCATCGCCCGGAGGGTATCTCCAGCACTGCGCCCCGGTTTCCGCTGGTCACCATCTCGCAGTATCTGGTCAGGTATCCTGTGGTCACCTGGGGTTTCCTCGGCTGCCACTTCGCGCGGCGTTCCTCAAGGACCTCATCGGACACCAGAAGTTCCAGCTTCAGGCCGGGAATATCGATATTTATCATATCGCCCTCTTCCACCAGCGCAATGGGGCCTCCCACAGCGGCCTCTGGGGACACATGCCCGATGGAGGCGCCTCTGGATGCGCCGGAGAACCGGCCGTCCGTGATCAGGGCAACGCTGGAACCCAGGCCCATGCCGGCAATGGCGGAGGTGGGATTTAACATTTCTCTCATACCCGGACCACCCTTAGGGCCCTCATAGCGGATCACGACCACGTCCCCCTCCACGATCTTTCCGCCCTTGATGGCGGCAATGGCGTCTTCCTCACAGTCAAAGACCCTTGCGGGGCCCTGGTGCACCATCATCTCAGGCACAACGGCGGAGCGCTTTACCACAGAGCCGTCCGGGGCCAGATTGCCTTTTAAGACAGCCAGTCCGCCGGTCCTGCTGTAAGGATTCTCCACAGGCCGGATCACCTCGGGATTCCGGTTCACTGCGCCTGCAATGTTCTCTCCGATGGTCTTTCCGGTGACAGTCATGCACTCTGTATGGAGCAGTCCAATATCTGCCAGTTCTTTCATTACGGCGTACACGCCGCCCGCCTCGTTCAAGTCTTCCATGTAGGTTGGGCCTGCAGGAGCCAGATGGCACAGATTCGGCGTCTTTTCGCTGATGGGGTTCGCAAAGCTGATATCAAAGTCAAATCCAATCTCATGGGCGATGGCGGGAAGATGCAGCATGGAATTGGTGGAGCAGCCCAGGGCCATATCCACTGTCAGGGCATTCAGAATGGACTCCTTTGTGATGATATCCCGGGCCCGAATATTCTTTTTCACCAGTTCCATCACCGCCATGCCGGCGTGCTTCGCCAGCTTGATGCGCTCGGAGTAGACTGCAGGTATGGTACCGTTGCCCCCAAGTCCCATGCCCAGCGCCTCCGTCAGGCAATTCATGGAGTTCGCCGTATACATTCCGGAACAGGATCCGCAGGTAGGGCAGACCTTATTTTCAAATTCGCATACGTCCTCCTCGGTCATGGTCCCGGCCGCGTAGGAGCCCACTGCCTCAAACATGGAGGAAAGGCTTCTCTTCTGCCCCTTTACATGCCCTGCCAGCATGGGGCCGCCGGACACGAAAACCGTGGGGAGGTTCAGCCTCGCCGCGGCCATCAGAAGCCCCGGCACATTCTTATCACAGTTCGGCACCATCACCAGCGCGTCGAACTGATGGGCGATGGCCATGCATTCCGTGGAATCCGCGATCAGATCCCTGGTCACCAGGGAGTACTTCATTCCGATATGTCCCATGGCGATGCCGTCGCAGACCGCGATGGCGGGAAATACCACGGGAACGCCCCCCGCTTCCGCCACGCCCAGCTTCACGGCGTCCACGATCTTGTCCAGGTTCATGTGCCCCGGCACGATCTCATTGTAAGAGCTCACGATGCCCACCATGGGCTTTTTCATTTCCTCCGGGGTAAATCCCAGGGCGTTGAACAAACTTCTTGCCGGCGCCTGCTGCATTCCGGCTCTCGCATTATCACTGATCAATCTTATACCTCCTTGCCGCCCTCAGCGGCGCCAATCTCCAGGCCGATGATGGGCCCAACATGCCCGATTTCTCACTCAGAACGGCGCTTCTCACGCTATCCTGTCCGCCAGCAGGCTTCCCATCTCTCTGCAGCCTACCTTTTTGCACCCTGCGGACATAATGTCACCGGTGCGGTATCCCTCTTTCAATACCTGCTTTACGGCAGCCTCCACCGCGTCCGCCTCTCTGTCCAGATCAAAGCTGTACCGAAGCATCATAGCAGCGCTTAACACCGTGGCGATGGGATTCGCGATATCTTTCCCTGCAATATCCGGCGCCGAGCCATGGCTGGGCTCATAAAGCCCGAACTTCGTATCATTTAAGCTGGCGCTGGCAAGCATGCCGATGGAACCGGTGACCATGCTGGCCTCGTCGGACAAAATGTCACCGAACATATTCTCGGTGAGGATCACGTCAAACTGGGCCGGATCCTTCACCAGCTGCATGGCACAGTTGTCCACCAGCATATGCTCCAGCTTCACGTCGGGATAATCCGCCGCCACCTCCTCCACCACTTTTCTCCAAAGCCGGGAGGAATCCAGCACATTGGCCTTGTCCACGCTGGTCACTTTCTTCCTGCGCTTTCTGGCAATATCGAAGCCCTTGATCGCGATCCGGCGGATCTCGTTCTCATCATAGGTGAGAGTGTCAATGGCCTTGCGCACCCCATTCTCCTCTATGGTCTTTCTCTCGCCGAAGTACAGTCCCCCGGTGAGCTCTCTCATGATGAGCATATCAAATCCGGCCCTGCTGATCTCCTCTTTCAGAGGGCACGCCCCCGCCAGCTCATCATAGAGGACTGCGGGACGCAAGTTGGCAAACAGGTTCAGAGCCTTGCGGATCCCCAGAAGTCCCGCTTCAGGCCGCTTGTCAGGAGGCAGCTTATACCAGGGCGATGTAGTGGTATCTCCGCCGATAGAGCCCATCAGCACCGCATCCGCCGCTTTCGCCGTGGCGATGGCCTCTTCCGTCAAAGGCACACCGTGTACATCAATAGAAGCGCCTCCCATGAGGATATCCGTGAACTTCATCTGATGGCCATAGACCTGCGCCACCTTCTGAAGCACTTTCTTTGCCTCCCCCACGATCTCAGGGCCGATCCCGTCTCCCGGAATACAAGTAATGTTCAGTTCCACATGTATCACATCCTTTATCTGATTTCAGGCCTAAAAAGCCACTGTTCTTATGATAACTGATAGCAGGACAAATTTCAACTGATTCTTATTTTTTTCATCTTTGAATGGTTTCTTGATAATCTTGTTCACTTTGAGGAAACATGCTTTCAAATATAGGGTCTAAGCATTGATCCAAAAGCAGAAAAAACAAAATGGAACAAAATACGGCCTAAAGTATCCCTGTCAGCGTGACATTAGATAATACATTGATTTCATACCTGCCACAATCACCCTCACTTTCTGTTACAGTTTCATTCAGATAAAAACGCCCCTTACGGCAAACGCTGGCAAACACACAAAAAAGCCGGCACAAAAAATCACGGCATGACCTTTCCGGAAAAATCAGAAAAAGTCACGACCGTGATTTTGAGTGCAATCCGCCATTTTTTATGCCGATTCAGATCACATAACGTCCTCTGTTCAGCCGTTTGCCTCGCCCGGCTTCTCCACCCGGCTGATAGCGGATTTCTCCATAGGGATACGGCAGTTTTTGTTGTTCCCGAACTCCACGATCACGGTATCGTCCACAATGTCGATCACTGTACCGTAAAAGCCGGACGTGGTCAGCACGCTGTCTCCGGTCGCCAGAGTGGACAGCATCGCAGCCAGTCTCTTCTTCTCTTTACTCTGAGGACGCATCATAAAGAACCAGAGCGCGGCGATCATTATACCATAGATCAGGATCATGCTCAAAAAGCCCGCTGAATTTCCTGCTGCAGCGGCCTCCGTTGTCTCAGTCAGTAAAATACCCATTTTTCCTCCATTCCGGCGTCCAGCGCCTGTCAACTCATCTCAAATAAGTATGATACACAAAAAATCCCCGTCAGGCAAGTACTTTATATTTTTTTCATAGACAAAGTTCAGCCCGGTACTGTCGATGTTCTCCCGGCAGACCGTTGGAGCACGTCGGCACTTGGCGAGGTACTCTCGAGCAGGCACGTCTTTTGTGCCTTGGACCGTTACGTGCGGAACCGAGCGGAAGCGTGTCTGCCGGGAGAACATCGGCAGTACCGGGCGTGACTTGCAAAGAAATGGCT
>CANRMK010000044.1 GCA_947631715.1 uncultured Acetatifactor sp. | reverse complement strand
GAATCTGCCGGGGCGGGGAGGACGAAAAATCTCTGTCCGCGCCTACAAGATCTGTCAGAGGATCTTCAAATTTAATTGAGTTTAATTAAGAATGCAATTGAAGATGGCGGTTCCATTCATTGACAGCCCTTTACCCCTTAATTTTGATGGGCCCTGCGCTGCGCCGTGGGAACGGCGAGCCATTCCCGGCGGTACACCAGAAGATACATGATGGCGCTTAACAAAAGAGCCGTCAGCACATCGAACACAGAGTGCTGCTTTAAGAACATGGTGGACAAGATGATCAGTACGGCCAGGATAAAGGAAGCCGTCCGGATTCCTTTCCGCCTGGAGAGCGCGCTGCTGTGCATCACCGCAAGATGAGCCCCCACGGAATTGTAGACATGAATGCTGGGCCACAGGTTCGTTGGTGTATCCGTCCGCCAGAGCATGAGCACCAGATCGGAGAACACATTATCCCTGGGCAGTACGGCGGGCCGCAGATGGTGCCCGTTGGGCCAGAGGGTGGACACGATCAGAAAGATGGTCATGCCGGTCATGAGGAAGATGCTCGCCCGGTAATATTCCTGTTTGTCGCGCAGCATCATAAATACCACAACTGCCGCCACATATACGAACCAGAGAAGATAGGGGACGATGAACACCTCGCAGAAAGGGATGCGGTCATCCAGCGCCATGTGTATGACCTGATATTTTGTCACATCTTTTTCCAACCAGGAGAACCATGCCAGATAAACGATGAGAAACAAAAGCATGGGGATAACGTGCTTGTATTTGGCGAACAGGGCATTGCTCTTTTTCATTTCAGACCAGACCTTTCCGAATTGATAATTTTAATCATTTTATTTTAAATCAATTACTTCAAATCAACTTCAAATCAATTATTTCAAATCAATTACTTCAAATCATTTTATTTCAACTCAATCATTTCCAATCATTTCCAATCATTTCAATTCAGTCAATTCAATTAATTCAATTACACAATTACAGTTAATTCAATTAATTCAACCACTGTCAAGCATATTATAGCCTGAAAAAAATAAAATTCAACTGTTTTTTTCACTTCTTAAACAATCTTTAGATAATATTAAGGTAAGTATTAAGTAAGTATTAAGGTAAGGCTGGAAAAATGGCAGTAAAAATATGTTTTTTATGTTTTCAACCGGGTGGAATTGTGCTATAATTTTGCCTACAAATGCTTGTGTGATGAGCAGACATGAGCAGACAGGAGGATAAGATATGTATTCGTTAGAGGATGTAAAGAGCGTGGATCCCGAGGTGGCGCAGGCGATCGTTGACGAACAGGAGCGCCAGAACAGCCACATAGAGCTCATCGCTTCCGAGAACTGGGTGAGCAAGGCGGTCATGGCTGCCATGGGAAGCCCGCTGACCAACAAATATGCGGAGGGGTATCCCGGAAAGAGATATTACGGCGGCTGCCAGTGCGTGGACGTGGTGGAGAATCTGGCCATCGAGAGGGCAAAGGAGCTCTTTGGCTGCGAGTACGCAAACGTTCAGCCCCATTCCGGCGCACAGGCCAACATGGCGGTGCAGTTCGCTGTGTGTAAGCCGGGGGATACGATCATGGGCATGAACCTTGACCACGGCGGTCATCTGACCCATGGAAGCCCGGTGAACATGTCCGGAAAATATTTCCATATCGTCCCTTACGGCGTGAACGACGATGGATTTATCGATTATGACAGGCTCGAGGAGATCGCCCTGGAGGCAAAGCCCAAGATGATCATTGCGGGCGCCTCGGCCTATGCCCGCACCATCGACTTTAAGAGATTCCGCCAGGTGGCGGACAAGGTGGGCGCAGTGCTCATGGTGGACATGGCCCATATTGCCGGCCTGGTGGCGGCAGGGCTCCATCCGAGCCCCATTCCCTATGCGGATGTGACCACGACCACGACCCACAAGACCCTGCGGGGGCCCAGGGGCGGCATGATCCTCTCCAGCAATGCGGTCAACGAGAAATATAACTTTAACAAGGCCATATTCCCCGGGATCCAGGGAGGCCCTCTGATGCATGTGATCGCCGCAAAGGCCGTTTGTTTTAAAGAGGCCCTGAGCGATGACTTCAAGGTGTATCAGAAAAATATCATCGATAACGCCCAGGCGCTGTGCAGCGGGCTTTTGAGCCGCGGCATCAAAATCGTATCCGGCGGCACCGACAACCATCTGATGCTGGTGGATCTGACCAATTTCGGCCTGACCGGAAAGGCTGTGGAGAAGATGCTGGATGCGGCCCACATCACCTGCAACAAGAATACCATTCCCAACGATCCCCAGTCTCCTTTTGTGACCAGCGGTATCCGTCTGGGAACTCCCGCTGTGACGTCCAGGGGGATGAACACGGAGGACATGGACAGGATCGCGGAAGCCATCGCGCTCATCATAAAGGGCGGCGAGGACAAGATTCCCCAGGCCAGGGAGATCGTCAGGGCTCTGACGGAAAAATATCCTCTGATCTGACGGAATACTATTTGTATCTTCAGGATCCCGGTGAGGGCAGGCTCTCCATGCACCCGGCGGGATTCTGGAGATATTCTGTTGTCTGAGAGCAGATTTTCAGCAACGTTATATTATAGGAAAAGTTTGAAAGTAAATTTTCAAACTATTGATTGGTATGTGCGCTGAAGCGCACATGGGGTATAGGAATGAATGCTGCGGTAAACAATAAGACAGCCCTGCGGTCTTTAAATATACTGAATATATTTCTGCTGGCCACGCACTTTAGCCTGCTGATCTTTTTTGCGGCGCTGCACATCAGGCTCATGGCCTATGTGAACATAGTCAGCGTTCTCTGGTATCTGGCCAGCTTTCTGATCCTGCATAAGAACGGGATCACGCTCTATATCTTTGCCACGTTTGCGGAGATCATGGCGCATATGACCCTGGCCGTCCTGAGCATGGGGTGGGACAGCGGGTTCCCTCTGTATTTTATCGGCTGTATCGCCATTGTCTTTTATGCCGATTACTTTTCCGTGCGGCTGGGACAGCGGCATTTCAAGGGCAGCAATTTCAGCATCGTCAGCGGCACGCTGTATTTCTGCACGATGCTGGCCACCCGCCTGTGGGGCTCTATCTATGAGATAGACACAACGCTTTCCTTTGTCTGTCTGGCGGTAAACTCCCTTGTGGTCTTCTGCTTTGTGACGCTGTTTTTCGGCATGCTGACCCGTATGGCGCACTTTTATGAGGACGCCCTTGCAAAGCAGGCCACCCACGACAAGCTTACAGGCCTGGTGAACCGCCATTATCTGGTGGAGCAGCTGGAGGAGATCTATGCCTCGGGGGATATGTCCGGCTACTGGCTGGCGATCCTCGACATTGACAATTTTAAGGGGATCAATGACAGGTACGGCCATCTCTGCGGTGACTTTGTGCTCAAGACCGTGGCGGAGATGGTAAAGAGCCTCTGCGGCGACAGGATCGTCTGCAGGTGGGGCGGTGAGGAATTTGTGATCGTGGGAAACGACCACGGAAAGAATAAAAAAGGGATAGACATTGAGAGCGCGCTGTTAGAGGATATCCGCAGGAATGTGGCGATCAAGGATTTCGTGTACGACCCGGAGACCACTGTGAACCTGACTGTGACCATCGGCATGTCCCACTACCGGGACGGCCAGACGGTGGACGAGTGGGTGAACAGGGCTGACGGACGGCTGTACTGGGGCAAACAGAACGGCAAGAACAAAGTGGTGGAGAAAGACATGGAGCCCCAGTAACAGTTCTGCCTGAAAAAAGTCCTTGTGCTTCCCGGTGACTTGTGCTAAAATATCTTTCGCTGACAGACAAGTGTCCGTGATAGGAATACGAACCTTGCTCTGCCGGAGAGAGTGTGAGCATATGGAAGAGACGGCGAAGTATTTTGTGGTAAAGCGGAAAGCTGTGCCTGAGGTGCTTTTGAGAGTTGTCGAGGCAAAGCGGCTTTTGGAGTCGGGCAGGGCGGCGACTGTACAGGAAGCGGTTGATGCTGTCGGTATCAGCCGCAGTTCATTTTATAAGTACAGGGAGGATATCTTTCAGTTCCACGACAATACCCGGGGAACGACCGTCACTATGACATTCCAGATGGACGATGAGCCGGGGCTTCTGTCGGACGTGCTCAAGATCGTTTCCGATTACAGGGCCAATATCCTCACGATCCACCAGAGCATTCCCGCGGGCGGGATCGCGTCCTTGAGCCTGAGCATTCAGGTCCTGCAGAATACGGGGGACGTGTCGGGCATGATCGCCCAGATGGAGGAGCAGAGAGGCGTCCACAATGTGACTATCGTGGCGAAAGAATAAAATCTGAGAGCGCACAGGAGGTATCATTATGATAAAGATAGCTGTATTGGGCTACGGCACTGTGGGAAGCGGTGTGGTGGAAGTGATCGGGAAGAACAGGGACATGGTGAACAAGAAAGCCGGGGAGGAGCTGGAGGTCAAGTACATTCTGGATCTCAGGGATTTTCCGGACGATCCTTACGGGGACAGGGTGATCCATGATTTCAATGTGATCCTTGAGGACGAAGAGATCCGGATCGTATGCGAGACTATGGGCGGCGTGGGGGCTGCTTATCAGTTTACAAAGCAGGCCCTTTCGGCGGGAAAGAGCGTCTGCACCTCCAACAAGGAGCTGGTGGCGGCTCATGGGCCGGAGCTTTTGGCCCTGGCGAAGGCCAACAGGTGCAACTATCTCTTTGAGGCCAGCGTGGGGGGAGGCATTCCCATCATACGGCCGCTCAACTATTCCCTGACGGCGGAGAGGATCGAGGCGATCACCGGCATCTTGAACGGCACGACCAACTATATTCTCTCCAAGATGGAGAATGAGGGTGCGGATTATCATACCGTGTTAAAGGAAGCCCAGGAGAAGGGCTATGCGGAGAGAAATCCGGAGGCGGACGTGGAGGGGCATGATGCCTGCAGAAAGATCGCCATTCTCTCCTCTTTAATGACAGGGAAAAATGTAGATTCCAATAAAATATACACCGAGGGCATCACAGCCATAGAGCCCAAAGATTTTGAGTATGCGCGCCGGATGGGCATGTCCATCAAGCTTCTTGCCCTAAGCCGTGAGGTGGGAGAGAAAACCCTCGCCATGGTGTCGCCGTTCCTGATCGGCGGGGACCATCCCCTGCACATGGTAAACGGTGTGTTCAACGCGGTGTTCGTAAGGGGCAATATGCTGGGAGACTCCATGTATTACGGGCGGGGCGCGGGGAAGCTTCCCACCGCCAGCGCCGTGGTATCCGATGTGATCGACTGCGCGAGGCATCTGGGCAAGGTGATCATGTGCTTCTGGGACGCAGAGGAAGCGGATCTTATGAACATTGACGAGGTAGAGAGAGCTTTCTTCTTCCGGGTGAAAGCGGGAGAAGGCGAGGCGCGGGCCAGGGAGCTGTTCGGAGACGGTCTGAGAGAGGTGAGGCTGCCCGGCGAGACAGAGGAGTGCGGGTTCGTCACACAGACGATGGCGGAGCTTACGTTCGCGGAGCGTTGGGAGAAGCTGACGGGCGTGACCGCAGGGCGCAGGCTCAGGATCGAAGCGTAAGGAGCGGCTTTGAAAGCGGAGCGCTGTTCGGGGCCTGGCATGTGCCGGGGCAGATAGGCGCTGCGTGCGGCGGAAAGAGGAGATTATGAAATATTTAGTGGTTCTGGGCGATGGTATGGCAGATGAGCCCATCGACAGGCTGGGGGGAAAGACCCCCCTGGAATATGCGGAGACGCCGAATCTTGACCGGCTCAGCCGGCTCAGCGAGATCGGCATGGTGCACACCATACCGGAGGGAATGAAGCCGGGGTCCGATACGGCCAATCTGTCCGTGATCGGGTATGACCCCGCGGTCTATTATTCCGGCCGGTCCCCGCTGGAGGCGCTGAGCATCGGCGTGCCCATGGCGGAGGATGACATTGCGCTCAGGTGCAATATCGTGACGATCTCGGAGGACGATGTGCCCTTTGAGCAGCAGAGGATCATCGATCACAGCTCTTCGGAGATCAGCACGGAGGACTGCGCTGTGCTCTTAAGGGCGGTATCCCAACAGCTGGCGGACGAAACCTATCAATTCTATGTGGGAACAAGCTACAGGCACTGCCTGATCTGGAAAGGCGGAAGCGTTGTGGAGCTGACCCAGCCTCACGATGTGCTGGGGCAGGTCATCGGTCAGTATCTGCCAGAGGACAGCGTCCTGCGTGAGATGATGCGAAAGAGCTATGATATCCTTGTGGATCATCCTATTAATATAGAAAGAAAAAAACAGGGGCTCAATCCCGCCAACTGCTGCTGGTTCTGGGGAGCGGGCACAAAGCCCAGGCTCTCTTCCTTTGAGGAGAAGACCGGCAAGCGGGGAATGATGGTCTCCGCGGTGGATCTGTTAAAGGGGATCGCTGTGGGAGCCGGAATGGGCGTTGCCCTGGTGGAGGGTGCCAACGGGGGCCTGAACACCAACTATGCCGGCAAGGTGGACGCGGCTGTGAAAGCCCTGACGGAGGACGGCTATGACTTTGCCTATATCCATGTGGAGGCTCCCGACGAGATGGGGCATCAGGGAAGCGTGGAGAAAAAAGTGCAGGCGATTCACTGCCTGGATACTAAGGTGATAGGGCCGGCAGTGGAGAGGCTGGAGGCATCCGGGGAGGACTTCCGCCTGCTAGTGCTGCCGGATCACCCCACTCCGATCCGCCTGCGCACCCATACGTCGGACAGTGTGCCCTATCTTCTGTATGACAGCACTGCGCCGCAGGCCCATGACTGGAGCTACAGCGAAGCCCAGGGCAGAAAGTCCGGGAATTTCGTGGCGGAGGGCCATAGGCTGATCGACAGATTTCTGGGCTGAATTGTTATGAACTTGCTTTCTATTTACGATCTGTATATTGATATAAGGTTATATTGAAATAAATTTATATTAGGGAAAAAGCCTGAAATGGCGGAATGTGAGGAAGATATGTCTAAGGTAGTGAAATTCGGCGGAAGCTCTCTGGCCGATGCGAAGCAGTTCATGAAAGTGGCGGAGATCATACGCGCCGATGAGAACAGGCGGTATGTGGTGCCGTCCGCGCCCGGGAAGCGGTTCGCGAAAGACACGAAAGTGACGGATATGCTGTACGCCTGCTATGATCTGGCGGAGCAGGGCGGCGAATATAAAGAGGCGCTCAAGGCCATCAAAGAGAGATACCAGGAGATCATAGACGGCCTGGGGCTAAAGCTGTCCCTGAAAGAGGAATTTGAGGTCATTGACGAAAATTTTGCAAAGAAAGCCGGGCGGGATTATGCGGCCTCCAGAGGCGAGTACTTGAACGGCATCGTGCTGGCTGCCTATCTGGGCTTTGAATTTATCGATGCGGCCGACGTGATCTTCTTTTCGGACAAGGACGGGACCTGGGACGGGGAAAAGACCAGGCAGGTGCTCTCCAGGCGGCTTAAGGGCTGTAAGAATGCTGTGATCCCGGGCTTTTACGGATCCCTGCCCGGCGGGAAGATCAAGACCTTTTCCAGGGGCGGCTCGGACATTACCGGTTCCATTGTGGCCCAGGCGGCCGGCGTGGACGTGTATGAAAACTGGACCGACGTGTCGGGATTTCTGATCGCCGATCCCAGGATCATCGACAATCCCAGAAAGATCGAGGTGATCACATACCGCGAGTTAAGGGAGCTGTCCTACATGGGAGCCACGGTGCTCCACGAGGACGCCATCTTCCCGGTGCGCCAGGAGGGGATCCCCATCAATATCCGCAACACCAACGCGCCCGATGACGAGGGCACCTGGATTGTGGGAAGCACCGGACAGAAATCCAAATACGTGATCACCGGCATTGCGGGCAAGAAAGGCTTCTGCTCCGTCAGTGTGGAAAAGGATATGATGAACTCCGAGATCGGGTTTGGCAGGAAAGTGCTCAGCGCCTTTGAGGAACAGGGCATCTCCTTTGAGCATATGCCCTCCGGCATCGACACTCTCACTGTGTTCGTGCACCAGGACGAATTTATCGATAAGGAGCAAAAGGTGGTAGCCGGCATTCACAGGAACGTCCGGCCGGACACCATCGAGATCGAGTCCGACCTGGCCCTGATCGCCGTGGTGGGGCGGGGCATGAAATCCACCCGGGGAACTGCGGGCAGGATCTTCTCGGCGCTGGCCCACAGCAATGTGAACGTCAAGATGATCGATCAGGGCTCGTCCGAGCTGAATATCATCATCGGCGTGGACAACAAGGACTTTGAGACTGCCATCAGGGCGATCTACGACATATTTGTCCTGACAGCGATCTGATTTACATAAGAATAATCACACAATTTGCTCTCGGATGGAAAATTTTGTAAAAAAAGAAAATTTTTTTGAAAAATGTGTTGACAAATATCGAAACCTGTATTAGAATAAAATCATCAAAACAAGAGAGGCAAAAAAACTTCCATAAGAAACCAAGGAGCCATAATTCCGAAGGACGAGTGCAGAGTACACAGATGAAAAAGTAGCGATTTCCTGAAGATGAATATCTCAGAACGTTACAGTACCTTGGTACACAGGAAAAGGTGGAAAAGCACAAAGGAGAAATGGAAGCAGACAACTGAATAGGGAGCCGAAACTGAGACAACCGGAAAGAGAGGTAGAGTCCAGTGGACAGTGAAGTCTGAGAGAGCGTATTGGTGCAAAGAACATCGATACGCTCTCGAACATTGTGCGGGTCTGCCCTTTTTTACGTAGCCATTCTCTTGCAAAATTAATTATTTTTTTGATATTTCCTGTAGAAAAAAGCCGCAATATAGGGTATCATTATGAATATTATGAAAATTATGAAAAATCATGGAACAGGGAAAGGATACGGAAATGGACCATAAACAGCAGGAACAGGATGAAAAGCGGGAGGCCCGCAGAAAGCGGCGGGTGCGGAACCAGATCATCGCCTATGTCGTTATGATACTGTTGATCCTGGGGCTGGCAGCAGGCATAGTGGCGGCAGTGCGCTATCTGACGGGCCAGAGCGGCAGAGAGCAGGGGGTGCAGTCCGAAGCCCAGGACAAGATCAACAGTATGCTCGGGGAGGAAGGCGAGGTAGAGTTGCCAAGCCCCACGCCTGAAGCAACACCGGAGCTGACGCCTGAGCAGAAGCTGGACGAGATCGTGAACGCGGGCATCGAAGTGATGCCGTTAGAGGATAAGGTGGCCGGCCTGTTCATCGTGACGCCGGAGCAGCTTACGGGGGTGGGCACCGCTGTCCAGGCGGGAGACGGGACCCAGAAAGCGTTAAATCAGTATGCGGTAGGCGGGCTGATCTATTTTAAAAAGAACATACAGTCCGAAGAGCAGATCAAGGAGATGCTGAGCAATACCCAGTCGTACGCCAGATATGAGCTGTTCCTGGGCGTGGACGAGGAGGGCGGAAGCGTTTCCCGGGTGGCGGAGGCCGGCATCGGGACCAAGACGGACAGCGCAAAGGACATAGGGGCCACCGGGGACGCTTCCAACGCTCACAATGCGGGCACGACCATCGGCACGACCTTAAGCGGCCTGGGATTCAACCTGGATTTTGCGCCTGTGGCGGACATTGCCAGCGTGGAGGACAGCGTGATGGAAGACAGGGCCTACGGCGGGGATGCCCAGACGGCATCGCCCTATGTGCTGGCCATGATGCAGGGGCTGGAGGAGCAGAACGTCACTGCCTGCCTGAAGCATTTCCCGGGGAACGGGGCCACCACACAGGATCCCCATACGGGAAGAAGCATCAGCCAGAGGACGGCGGAGGAGTTCCGGGCGGAGGAGTTCCAGGTGTTCAAGGCCGGCATTGACGGAGGAGCGAATATGATCATGGTGAGCCATATGGCGGCGCCGGGCCTGACGGGAGACGATGACATGACGCCATGCTCCCTGTCCCAAAAGATAGTCACCGGGATCCTCAGGGAGGAGCTTGGCTTTGACGGGGTGATCATCACGGACGCCCTGAACATGAGCGCCATCTCGGAGTACAACAGTTCGGAGGACGCGGCCATCTATGCGCTCAAGGCCGGCTGCGACATGCTGCTGATGCCGGAGGACTTTGAGGCGGCTTACAACGGAGTGCTGCAGGCCGTAAAGGACGGCGTGATCTCCGAGGAGCGCATCAACGATTCCCTGCGCAGGATCTACAGGATCAAATGGGCGGACAGACTGGACCAGTCCTAAGCCGGCCCGAGGTAAGTTAATAAGTAAGATATAAGTAAAATATGAGTAAGATACAAGTAAGATAGAAATAAGATAGAAGTAAGACAGAGCAGCCCCGGATCAGTCCGGGGCTATTTTTTTGCAGTCCGTACGGTTCAAAAGGTAATCTATGCTAACGTTATAATAATCTGCGATCCTTATCAAAATATCAGTGGGAATATCCCGAGATCCGTTTTCATAGTGAGAATATGCTCTTTGAGAAATGTTCAGATAAGCGCTCAGCTGTGTCTGTGTCAAATCCGCGTCTTCGCGAAGATCCCGTATTCGCCGGTAGACCATATGTTTTCTCCTTCCGGTGTTTGGCTAAATTTCAGGTGACAGTTCGGTGTGGCCGGAGCGGCCGATATGCATTCCGGCTTTCATTATATTTTGTCCTAATTTTTCTCTTGACGCTTAGAACAAAATGGGCTAAAATATAGAACGATTCATTATGTATGTAAAACAA
>CANRMK010000043.1 GCA_947631715.1 uncultured Acetatifactor sp. | reverse complement strand
TTCTATGCTTATCGCTGTCCGGGTGTTCGGATGGCAGGAACGGGGAACAGGAAGCTATGCTTCCGCCGGCTTTTGAACCACTGAACGAAACGGTAGACGGGCGCGAAAATATATATCTGATCGTCAAGAATCTTGACAGCAGCTATTGGAAAGTAATGATCGACGGGGCTGAGGACGGCGGCCGGGATTTCGGCTGTAATGTATTCTGCAGCGGGACTTATGTGGAAACGGACTGGGAGGAACAGGCGCAGCTGATCGATGATGCGGCGGATGCAGGGGCAGATGCCATTCTGCTTGCGCCGGACGATTCGGTCATGCTTTCGGAAAAGATAAATGAAACATATCAAAAGGGCATTCCCATTGTACTTCTTGACACCATCGCAAACACCGACAGCTATGATGTGTGCTATATGACCGACAACCTGATGGCGGGACAGCAGGCTGCGGAGGAAATGATATCACAGCTGAGAAAGAGCGGCGCATCTGACAGCGACAGCCTGCAGATCGGACTTCAGCTGGGAGCGGCTTCTTCCCAGACGATCAGTGAAAGGCTGGCGGGATTTTTCAAATATTGGAGCAAGAACGCGCCCGATTCCTGGGAAGTGATTCCCGATATCAAATGTAATGACGGCTATCTGGACAAGGCTGTGGAGTGTGCGGAGGAGATGTTGGAATATCCGAATCTCCGGGGAGTATTTGGGACCAACAACAGCTCAACGAGAGGCTTTGCCCGAGTGGTAAAGGAACATGGGCGCAAGGACATTGTCGTGGTGGGATTCGACTATTCCGATGACATAGCGGCCCTTATCAATGACGAGGAGTACAGGGCGGCTACGATTCTTCAAAAGCAGTATGATATGAGCTATATCGGCATTGAAACGGCTCTGAGGCTGATAAAGGGCGAGGAGGCTCCAGCAAAGTTTGTGGATATGGGCGTCATTGTAGTCAACAGTGATACGATAAATCAGACGGAAGTTCAGGAAGCGCTTCTGCACAACTGAGGTGGTCTATGATTACGAAAAAAAGTATAGCGATACCAAATGAGATAAGCAAAAATTTTTCGTTCTTCAAAATGCTGGTCATATACCTTGTGATATGCGGCGTGGGGATAGGTGTGCTTCTTGCAAGCTTTGACTGGCTGATCAGAAGCAATAATAAGAAGCTTACGGGCGATGTATGCAGCCTTGTGACCGAAAAGATGAACAATTCGATCGGCCGCATGACCGGTTCCGCCGAGAACATGGCGGCGCTGCTGTCGGCCCAGGATCATTACGACCTGCAGGAATTGTATGATATCCTGTCCCGGGACAGCGTGGGCAGTGAGTATGTGAGCATAGGGTTTATAGATGAGGAGGGCAGGATATATGGTTCTCCTGTAGAACGGAACGAATTTGAGAAATGGGGACTGTCTGACATTGCATCGCTGGCAGATCCGGTGTCGATCTCTGCGCCGTACCGTTCAGGGAAAACAGGGCAGCCTGTATTTACCATGTTCGTGGATTATACCTATGGAGGCGGCAGAAAAGGCTATCTGTTCCTGACGTATCCCCTTAAGGAGATCCAGAACATGGCGTATACCGAATCCCTGACGGGAGATGCCGAGATCTGGCTTATGGAGACGGATTCGGACAATATCATACAGTGCGCGGGTCCCAACAAATATTCCCTGGGAATGTGGGACAATGCGCTGACTACTCTCAGAAAGCCAATTAACTCCAATTACCAGGAAGATTATGCCGACTGGAAGAATAAAATGAATGCAGGCGAGGATTCCGCCTGTGTTACCTACAAGATCGACAGTGAGACATATACGCAGGTGTATTCTAAGATCAATTTCATGCATGGCTGGTGTGTCGTGGTAAGGATTCCGGACAGTGCTCTTTCATCGGCGATACAGCAGTTCAGGACCAGCGTTTTTATATTTATGGCGATCTTTGTGATCGCGACCGTCATTATGTTTATTGGGTCCCACAGGCGCGAAGCCGAAGAAAAGAAAGTGCTTGAAAACCTCTCTATCCAGGATCCGCTGACATCGGCCCTGAACAGGAGGGCATTTGATTTTACGGCGGACCAGTATCTGGGGTATCTAGGGAAAACCTTGAAAAACGAGGCAGCGCTGCTGTTCATAGACATAGACTATTTCAAACATGTCAACGATAGATTCGGCCATGACGCAGGAGACAGGATCCTCACCGGTTTTTCGGCTGCACTTCAGGAAATCTTCGGGGAAACAGGATATATCTCAAGGTATGGCGGAGATGAATTTGTCGTTCTTGTGAGAAATGGGGATAAGGACCGGATCAGCGGGCAGCTGGAGCTTCTGCAAAAGAAAGCGGCAGAGGTAAAGCCCAGCGATGACAGGGAAGTATGCGGTGACTTCGTGCTTACGTTCAGCTGCGGGGCAGCAGTATATCCGAAAGATGCGGACAGCCTGAAAAGCCTTGAGGAAAGAGCGGACAATGCGCTGTACATAGTGAAAGAGAACGGCAGGAATGGATTTGGCTGGTACCGGAGCGGCCAGAAGTAACGGGGCAATATACCTATAAGGAGTGAAGAGACATGACAGAGACAAATGCGGAATTTGAGAACAGACAGTATAAAAAGATGACGGAGACACCGGTGGAAAAGCTGGTCGCGTCGCTTGCAGTACCTACAGTGCTCAGTATGCTGGTGACAAATATCTATAATATGGTGGATACAGCTTTTGTCGGAACGCTGGGGAACAGCGCCAGCGGCGCGGTGGGAGTAGTATTTGGATTTATGGCCATACTGCAGGCCGTGGCATTTATGTGCGGACAGGGCGCAGGCAGCGTTATGTCCCGCAGCCTTGGGCATAAAGATGACGATACGGCCACCTGTTATACCTCCACAGGCTTTTTCATGTCTCTTATATTGGGCGCTCTGATCGGAGTGTTCAGCTTTCTCTTTCTGGATCCGCTGGTCTATGCGCTGGGGAGCACGGAAACGATCGCGCCCTATGCAAAGACGTATATTTTCTGGATCATTCTGGCAGCGCCTTTCATGTCCTCCAGCCTGACCATGAATAATCTGCTGCGCTATGAGGGAAGAGCAAAGCTGGGAATGATGGGGTTAATGACAGGCGGTATACTGAATATTGCCGGGGATGCCATTTTGATCTTTGGCTTCCGCCTTGGCGTGAACGGTGCGGGGATCTCCACGGCAGTCTCGCAGTTCATCAGCTTTCTGATCCTGCTGTTCATGTTCCTTTCAGGCAGGACTCAGACAAAGATCCGGATATCCTGTGTTGACTGGAAGCTTAAGACTATGGGAAATGTGGCGGCAACAGGCTTCCCCAGCCTGCTGCGGCAGACATTGAACAGTGTTGCTACGATCCTGCTGAATTCTTATGCCTCTGTGTACGGGGATGCGGCCGTGGCGGCTATGAGCATTGTGTCGCGCATCAGCTTCTTTGTGATGGCTCTTGCCATCGGCATCGGCCAGGGCTTCCAGCCGGTGAGCAGCTTTAATTTCGGCGCGGCAAAATATGACCGGGTCAAGAGGGCGTTCTGGTTTACGTTCGGCCTTTCGGAGGTCCTTTTGATCCTGACGGTGATTCCTGTATTTATCTTTGCCGAGCCGCTTGTCAGGCTGTTCCGTGACGATGCGGAGGTGGCCGCTTATGCTTTGCGTGCGCTTCGACTGCAGGCAGTGACGCTGATCACGGTGCCGATCACCATGGTTACGGAAATGGGATTCCAAAGCACGGGACAGAGGGCGCTGGCGTCCGTGGCCTCTTCCATGAGAAGCGGCGTTGTCTTTATTCCCGTGCTGGTGGTGCTGGCGCATCTGAGGGGAATGTCCGGCATTCAGGAGGCGCAGCCGGCAGCGTTCGTGATCGCATTCTTTATTTCGCTGTATATGAGCAGGATCTTCCTTAGACATGTGACGGAAAAGGAAAAGGAGAAAATATAGATCGCTTTAACGGCTGCAGAATAGAGGACAGATTATCCGGCGCGTGATCCGATTAAGGAGTTTGCATATCTTCTTCGATTCTTTCATATGATGTAAAAAACATTCTTAAGGGCATATCATGAAAGAATATATCGAGGAGCGCGCCGTAAACATTGCAAATTATATTATCGACAGCAATGCCACGGTCCGTCAGACGGCGAAAGCCTTTGGAGTGAGCAAAAGCACGGTACATAAGGATGTGACCGACCGCCTGGCGCAGATCAATCCCGCTTTGGCGCGCCAGGCGCGCCAGGTATTGGACGTGAACAAATCCGAACGGCATATCCGGGGAGGGCTGGCCACAAAGGAAAAATATCTGCATAAACATCACAGCGAGGAGAATTGACACAAGAAGACCGAAATATAAGGCTTTTGACAGGGCTTTTTCTTAGTATTTCGGTTTACTTTTTTTCCGGTTAGAGATAAAATAAAGGTGCTATCACTTTAAAATCAATTTTGAAGAGGGCGCAAAGGATAAGAGATATGCTGTATTCAAGACAGGATCTGAAAAAACTGATCGTACCGCTTGTTTTTGAACAGCTGCTGGCGCTGCTGGTAGGACTGGCGGATACTCTGATGATTTCCAGTGTGGGGGAAGCCGCCGTGTCCGGCGTTTCGCTGGTGGATACCATCAATGTGCTGATCATCAATGTGTTCACGGCTTTCGGAACCGGCGGAGCCGTGATCGCCGGACACTATCTGGGGAAAAAGAACAGCGACGGTGCCTGCAAGGCAGGCTGGCAGATTTTACTGTTTTCTGCATTGAGCTCTCTGCTGGTGACTGTGCTGTTCATATGGTTCCACAATGGGATTCTTCAGGTGGTCATCGGCCGGGTGGAGCCGGCGGTGATGGAGAATGCCAGGGATTATCTGGTGATCACGGCTGTCTCCTTTGTCCCGCTGGCTGTGTATAACGCCTGCGCCGGACTGTTCCGGACCATGGGCGATTCCAGGACTACGCTTTATATTTCTCTCTTTATGAATGTTCTGAACGTGGCAGGGAACGCCATATTGATCTATGGGGCTCAGATGGGAACTGCGGGTGCGGCCCTCTCGACCACGTTTTCAAGGACTGTGGCCGCTGCTGTGATCCTTGCGATGATGTTTAACGCAAAGCGGCCGATCAATTTCCGGGGGCAGGTAACGCTTCGATTCCGGCCCGATCTGCTGAAGAAAATTCTTTACATCGCGCTGCCGAACAGTTTGGAGAACAGCCTGTTCCAGCTGGGGAAGATCCTTACGGTGAGCATGATCTCCACAATGGGAACGTACGCCATTGCGGCCAACGCTGTCTGCAACACACTGGCTGCATTTAACGTTCTGCCGGGGACAGCCATCAACAGCGGAATTGTGGCTATCGTGTCGGTCTGCATTGGCGCGGGAGAGCTGGAGCAGGCCCGCTATTACACGAAGAAGCTTATGAAGCTGGCAGAGGCCGGTCTGATCGCCATGTCTGTGCTGATCGTTCTGGGCTCCGGCCCGATCATTGGATTTTACCACCTGAGCCCTCAGGCCACGCGCCTGGCGCAGCAGGTATTGATCTATCATGCGGTGATGGCGGTGTTTGCATGGCTTTTGTCGTTCTCTCTGCCTAATACTTTCCGGGCGGCGGGGGACGTGATGCTGCCCATGGGGGTCGCTATCGCTTCCATGTGGATTTTCCGCCTGGGATTTGCGTATCTGCTGGGAATCTATTTCGGGCTGGGGCTGATGGGCGTATGGATCGCTATGACTGTTGACTGGATCTTTCGGGCAGTCTGCTTTACGCTGCGTTTCCGCGGGCATAAATGGGAGAGAAAGATGATGGAGAAAAAGGCTTGAGGCAGCTGACGCTACAGTATAGAATGCGTTGCCGACAGACGTAAGTGTTCGATGCAGGCGCGATGATGGGGATAAGAGGTATTGCCATGGCGGAAGACGAAAAGAAAATATCCACATTGGCGGGAAGAGTCATGGCTCTGGCAAGGGACAGGCTTCTGGTGCAGCTGCGTTTTTTTGACAGCGCGCTGGCGCAGCTAAAGCCTGTGGAACGAAAAGGCATAGGCTGTCTGGCCACGGACGGTATTTCCTGCTTTTATGATCCTGTCTATGTGTTGAAGCGATACAGACAGGAACCGGCATCCGTTCCCCGAATGTATCTGCACATGCTGCTGCACTGTATTTTTTCCCACAATTTTCAGTATGGCAGGCTGGAAACGGAAAAATGGGATCTGGCGGCGGACATTGCCGCGGAAAATGTGATTTTGGAGATGAAAGCGGCAGGAACGGTCCTGGAGGAAGACAGGACGGCGGAGGGAAAGCTGAAAGTGCTGTCAGAGGATATAGGTCCTCTGACGGCGGAGCGCATCTACCGGTATCTGCGGCATACGCCTTTGACACTGACGGAAGAGGCAGAGTTAAAAAGACTTTTTGCAAAGGACGTTCATACTCTCTGGAAACCGGCGGAGCAGATGGAGGTCACTGTTGAGCAGTGGAAGAAGATCAGCGAGCGGGTGAAAGCGAACTTGAAATCCTTTACCGGGGACGTTTCCGGCGCGGAAAGCCTGGAGAAAAATCTCAAGGAGGCCGTCCGGGACAGGTACGATTACGGCGAGATCCTGCGCAGATTTACCGTTATGGAGGAAAATATAACGGTAAACGATGAAGAGTTTGACTACATTTATTATACCTACGGTCTGGAGCATTACGGGAATCTGCCGTTGATCGAACCGTTGGAATACCGGGAAGAGAATAAGGTGCGGGAGTTCGTGATAGCCCTGGATACCTCCGCGTCCTGCCGGGGTCCGCTTGTCAGGGCATTTCTCCGGAAGACCTACTCGATCCTAAAGAGCAGCGAAAACTTTTTCAGCCGGGTGAACATACACATCATTCAGTGCGACAGCCAGGTGCAGAGCGATACTAAGGTGGAGAATGACGGGGATTTTGAGTCCTTTATCCGATACGGGAAGCTGGCCGGTTTCGGAGGCACGGATTTTCGGCCGGTATTTGAGTATGTGGCACAGCTGCGGGAACAGGGAGAATTTGAAAACCTGAAAGGCCTGATCTATTTTACCGACGGATATGGGATCTATCCGGAGAAAATGCCGGATTATCAGGTAATCTTTGCGTTCCTGGACGAAGACGAAAATCGGGCGCCCGTTCCGCCCTGGAGCATGAAAGTGATCCTGGAGAGTGAAGAATTGGAGGAAACGCATGAATATCAGGCAGGCGAAAGAATACATTAAGAATTCTGTGAACCTCTATTTAAAAAAAGACGAATTCGGGGATTATAAGGTGTCTGTGGTCCGTCAGCGGCCGATCTTTCTGCTGGGAGCGCCGGGAATCGGAAAGACAGCAGTCATGGAACAGATCGCGCAGGAGATGGGAATCGCGCTGGTATCCTATTCCATGACTCATCATACCAGGCAGTCTGCGCTGGGACTTCCCTTTATCACGGAAAAAAATTACGGGGGCAGCAGTTATCAGGTCTCCGAATATACTATGAGCGAGATCATTGCCTCTGTCTACGATACCATGGAAGAAAGCGGTATCCGGGAGGGAATCCTGTTTTTAGATGAGATCAACTGCGTCTCGGAAACCCTGGCGCCCTCTATGCTGCAGTTTTTACAGTACAAGGTCTTTGGAAGACATCGGGTCCCGGAGGGGTGGGTGATCGTCACTGCAGGAAATCCGCCGGAGTATAACCGCTCTGTCAGGGAGTTTGACGTGGTAACGCTGGACAGGCTGAAGATTCTGGAGGTAGAGCCGGACTATGGGGTCTGGAAAGAATATGCGTCAGACAAGAGGCTGCACAGTGCGGTCCTAAGTTATCTGGATCTGAAAAAGGATCATTTTTACTGCATGGAAATGACGGCAAAGGGGCGAAGCTATGTGACGGCAAGAGGCTGGGAGGATCTGTCAGAGATCCTGCAGCTTTACGAGGAAGAGCAGCTGCCTGTGGACGAGAACCTTGTGGGACAGTATCTGAGGAACGAGAAAGTAGTCAAGGAATTTACGGCCTATTATGATCTGTATAACAAATACAAAAAGGATTATCATGTTGCGGAGATTCTGGACGGGAATCCATCTGTACAGGCCATCGCCCGGGCAAAAGAGGCGGCTTTCGACGAGCGGCTCTCCCTGTTAGGTATGCTGCTCGACAGGATACAGACGGATATGGCGGAGGTGATGGAACAGGCGGATTATCTTTCCGGTCTGAAGAATCCTTTAAAGGCCATCAAAGAGAAAGCGGATGCGTGCAGCGTCGGGCAGATACTGGACATGTTAGAGAAGCAGGCAGAGGGCCAAAGAAAGCTTTCCGCCAGCCTGAACAGGGCCAATTCTCTGTCCGAGGCAGACCGAAAGAAATATCGGAACACAGTACGATTCCTGGAGGAGAGCCAAAAGGAGCTGTACGCAGGTGAGAGCACAGACGGGGCACAGGCTTATCAGCAGCTGCGCCTGCGCTACGAAAAACAGGTGGAACGCCTCCGGCGGGACTCGGCCCGTGTACAGGAGAGGCTGCACGCGCTGTTTGTCTTTGCGGAGGAGGCCTTTGCGGGAGAAAATGAGATGCTGATCCTGGTGACAGAGCTGACGGTGAGGGACGCCAGCGCCAGATTTATCGCAGCCTTTGGAAGTCCCGACTATCAAGAACACAATCAGGAGCTGATGCTTGGGGAACGGGGCGATGCTATCCTGGCACAGATCGGTGAACTGGAATTGTGAGAAAGGATGCAGGAACAGGCGCTGGGTGAGAAAATATGCAGGAAAAAGAGTTGGCGGTGCCGGGCGGCAGTCTGTATTATGAGACAGGGAGGGACAGCGTGCTGATCACCCGGTTTCAGGGAAGCGGGACTGTGGTCAGGGTGCCGGAGCATATCGAGGGACTTCCTGTGACAGGGATCGGGAAGAAAGCGTTCTTAAGCTGCAAGGATTTGCGTACACTGGAACTGCCGGATACTGTGGAGGAAATCGGAGACTGGGCGTTTGCCTGCTGTGACCGGCTGGAACAGGTAACGCTGCATGGCAGAGGCCCCCGTTTTGGGAAAGCGGTATTTTTGGACTGCCACAGTCTTGTGCGGATCACTGACGGAAGCGGATTCTGTCCGGCGCAGCTTCTGGCGGCTGCAGTCAGGGAATTTGAGGCATATTATCTGTTGGACATGGCCGAGGCGGGGAGCAGGGAGTGGTTGAAAAAATGGGATGCAAAGCTTCTGTCCGTTCTGCATGCCCCGGATCAGGACGGATATTCCAGGCAGGTCCTCTGCGGCGAGGAAGACTATGGCAGCACGGATCTGGAGGTGTATCTGAGCAACAGCCGGAAGCGGAAAGTGCGGCTTTCCCTGCTGCGGTGTCTGTTTTCCCAGGGGCTTTCCCGGGAGTTCAGGGAAGAGCTGGAAGCCTATCTGCGCGCCCATACAAAAGGGGAAAGGGGAGAGGAAGCCTGGCAGGTGATCCTAGAGGAATACGGAGACCGAAAAGAGTATTACACGCTTTTTGCAAAGCTGGGCTGTGTCGATCGGGATAATCTGAGCGGAATCCTCTCGGATATCGGAGAGAGATATCCGGAGATGAAAGCCTGTTTTCTGCGGGACTGCGGAGAAAAGGCATCGGGAGATGATTTTTTTGCCTCTCTGGAGCTGTAGGAAATTTTGACTTTCCTGCCGGTGATTTTATGTTTATAATGATACTTATACAGGGCTAGCGCTGCGCGGATAGCCTGCTGTGCCGGCAGAGACGTGATGCTTCGGACCGGACCGGCGGAGTGGGAAAAAGGATGGGGAGGAGCAAAAATGACGTTATCACAGGCGAAAGAAAAACTGGCATCTTACGGACAGGAGCATCTGCTAAAGTATTATGATGAGCTGCCCCAAACCCAGAAAGAGGCGCTTCTGGCACAGATCGAGGCGGCGGACATGGAAATCCTGGCGGCCTGCAGGAACCAGGAAAACCCGGTCCGCAGAGGGACGATTTCGCCCTTGGCAGCCATGCAGCTTTCGGAGATCGAGGCCGGACGGGACGCCTATACCGTAACGGGACTGGAGGCGGTCCGCCGCGGCAGAGTGGGAGCCGTCCTGCTGGCCGGCGGAATGGGCACACGACTTGGCTTTGACGGCCCGAAAGGCATATTTAACATAGGACTGACCAAGGAACTTTATATTTTCCAGTGCCTGATCAACAACCTGATGGACGTGGTGCGGCAGGCAGATGCCTGGATTCATCTGTTTATTATGACCAGCGACAAGAATCATGAGGCTACGGTGCATTTCCTGAAAGAGCATGACTTTTTCGGCTATCGGGAGGAATATGTGCATTTCTTCAAACAGGAAATGGCGCCGGCAACGGATCATAACGGGAAGATCTATCTGGAAGAAAAAGGAAGACTGTCCACCTCCCCCAACGGAAACGGCGGTTGGTTCCTGTCCTTAAAAAAAGCCGGTCTTCTGGAACTGGTCCATGAACAGGGAATAGAGTGGCTGAATGTGTTTGCGGTGGACAATGTACTGCAGAGGATCGCAGATCCCTGTTTTATAGGTGCAACGATCCAAAAGGGCTGTGCAGTGGGAGCTAAGGTGGTGCGCAAAAGCGCTCCCGACGAAAAGGTGGGCGTGATGTGCCTGGAAGACGGCCGGCCCTCCATTGTGGAATACTATGAACTCACAGAAGAGCTGATGAACGCAAAGGACGAAAACGGAGATCCGGCCTA
>CANRMK010000042.1 GCA_947631715.1 uncultured Acetatifactor sp. | reverse complement strand
CCCGCCTCAGGTCTCATTTTCACCGTGTCTGACATCCGACACTGTGACCCGCGAATCCATATCATAAAACCCCACTGTGTTCTTATCCGAAATCACGGTAATGTTCAGTGCGTCATACAGTCTGTGGTATACCTCGAACGTGTCATTCTGATACCCGGTCACTCCGAAAGACAACAGATATTCCCCACCCTGAAGGCTCATTTTCTGGGTAAAGGTGACCTCTTTTTCATCGCCCGGCTTTACGCTTTCCAAAAAAGCTTTCTCAATCATAGTGTTCGTGCCGGTAATCTCCGTCCCCATAACATTCTTAAAGGAGAACGCAAAAATAGGGGCCGGTATGTGGTCATGGAATTTTATTTTTAAGTGCAGCGTAAACTCACTGCCCTTGATCACCGCTGCTGTGCGGATGCCTCTGTCATCCGTCACATAGTACTCACTGATCCTGGCCTGTCCGGTGCCATATTCCAAAGCTTTGGGATTCACCTCGCTGCCGCCCTGTCCGCTCTCCGCGCTTATGTCCGATCTGCCCGACACAGAGTCTGCAGCGGCCTTGAGTACCTCGCTGTCATTCAAAAGGTCATTGGGATTCTGTGCCGGCAGGTCGTACTGCCCCACCAGAACTCTTTTGTACGCATCGATCATAGCCTTTGGCGTGCCCTCTCCCAGCAGCGTCCCCTTATTCAGCAGAAATACTCTGTCACAGTATTTGCTGATACTGCTGAGATCATGGCTGACAAATACGATCGTTTTCCCCAGCTTTTTAAATTCCTCGAATTTATGATAACATTTGGCCTGAAAAAAAACGTCCCCCACGGACAGCGCCTCATCCACGATCAGGATCTCCGGCTCGATATTGATGGCTACTGCAAATGCGAGCCGCACGAACATTCCGCTGGAATACGTCTTGACCGGCTGATAGACATAATCTCCGATATCGGCAAATTCCAGTATCTCCGGGAGCTTTTTGTCGATCTCTTTCTCCGAAAATCCCATCATAGTGCCGTTCAGATATACATTCTCAATGCCGTTGTACTCCTGATTAAAACCGGCCCCCAGCTCTAACAGCGCGGAGATTCTTCCGTCCACGTGGACTTCTCCGGAAGTAGGATGCAGCACGCCGGTGATGATCTTCAGGATCGTGGATTTTCCGGAACCGTTCGTCCCGATGATGCCCACAGTCTCCCCCCGATAAATATTCATGCTGACACCATTCAAGGCATAATGCAGCTTATGGGTCTGCTTTCGTCCAAATCCCAGGGCCTCTTTCATGCGGTCCTTAGGTTTGTCGTACAGCTTATAGATCTTGACCACGTTTTTCACTTCTATTGCAGGAATTTCGATCTCCTGCGTCCTGATCTGCTTCTCTTCCATATTTCCTCTGTGATTTACCGCCTATGTCACTGTTGCTGAGTATCCGGGTACCGGCAGATAATCGCTTCCTTGTCATACCAGACTGCCATATATCTGTTCGGCTCTTCCTCCGGATTTTCCGACAGATCCCCGACACATATCGGCGCTGGCCTGAAATGATATGGTGTGACCTCCACCACTCTCCCGCCGTTTAAGATCGTTTCCACCCGGGCCAGATACTCCTTATGAAACTCATTTGCCTCTCCGGTATGAACATACCAGTAGGCGCAGAAGGATGAATAATTTGCCGCCTGATGGGGTTCCACCGCAAAAATGCAGATCATCACCGCACCCATCACAAGATAAAAGACGAGCGGTACGCCCTGAAAGCCTCCAAATATTCCCCGGACTTTCTGCAAAAGTCTGGCAGCTGCTCCCCCTCCTGCAGCTTTTTGCAAGAACCATCCGGTCCAATATATTTCATTTACCACAAGGAGCAGCTGCCATGTGATCTTTACCGCGTTCAGCGTCCTGCCAAGTCCCGCGTGGCCGAGGGAATAGAGACTTGGGGTAAATCCCGTCGCATAAAAGCAGAAAGACCACAGCAGCAAAACGCCCGGATACCGGAACCGAAAATTTACTTTTCGGAGCATCAGCCAGATGACCGGCAGAATCAGAAGCAAGGCCGCAAGCGTCCGGATACCGGTAAATTCCCGCATGTGCTTGACAGCCTCCAAAAAGGAATTTCCTATGGCCGCCAGCGGGGTCATAGGAGGCTCGGAACCGCTCAGCTGATACTGACGTCTGGCGTTTCCCGGCGCTGTCGTATTATAATAAAAGCAGATACCATACAGGACCAGGGACGGCAGCAGAAGCATCACCTTTTTATTATGTAACAGTATTCCCAATACTGTCAGCGAGCATGCCAGCAAAAGCCCCTGCAGCGCAGTCACATAGTTTGCGCCCCCCGCCAGGACCGCTCCCACCGCTGAAAAGAGCAGCAAGAGCACCGTCCATACTCCAGGCTTCCCGGTCAGAAGCCTGATCCAGCATGATGCCGTCAAAAGCAGGAAAGAATGCATCGCCACATAGTGCACACCGGCATTATACCAGAAAAAACCGCTTTGAGAAGAATACATGAAAACCAGCACCATAGCTGCGGAAACAGCCTGAATGATAATACAGCTGGCCCAGTCAGCCTTTAGGACTCCCCTCAAAAGCGTCCCCAGAAACACAAATACTGCAACGGTTATGACAGCGATCAAAAAGAGCGATCCCAGGAAATAGTACTTTTCTCCCCATATGCTGGGAACCAGGCTCATAAAGAACACTGATGAGAACGTGCCCTGCCAAGCATACCACGAGCTATGTGCACAATACAAGGCGCCCTCAAGAGCGCTCCGCAGACTGCGCTCCTGTGCTAAAAAGTCCTTCGCGAAATTTCCGTAGGAATAATCGTCATACCATGGCACTGTATACACGGCGATCCGCACAAGCGGCACCATCAAAAGCAGCAGTGCGCCCACTGCCAGAAAAGCCGTCAGCCGCATGTCCGGTCTCCAAAAAAATATTTTCTTTGCAATGTTTCCCATTCGTTTCCTCATACACACCTTTTCCTACAGTCCTTCAAATTTTTATCACCCTTTACAGCACATCCGCAAAATGCACCTTCAGCCTCTTAAAGATCGCCGCTCCCAGGCCGAAAAGCACAACCGTGAAGATCCAGAAATACATCGTGGAGAAAAAGTCCTGAAAAAACCACTGCTGCTCAAAGACAGCGCTTCTGTACCCGTTTACAATATAGACCAGGGGATTGATCTTCACGATCATTACCCACTTTTCGTCAATGGCACCAAGATCCCACAAAATTGGCGTGGCCCACATACCGATCTGCAGGGCTATACTGATAATCTGGGAAAGGTCCCGGAAAAAGACCACAATGGCACAGGTGCTGTAGCACAGAGCCAGCACCAGGATAAACAGGCATGCGCTGTAATAAAAGATCTGCAGCGTGTACACTGTGGGATAATAACCGTAAGCCGCCGCCACGATCAGCAGGACACATACAAAAAATCCGTGGATAAAAGTAGCCGCAATAATCTTGATGATAGGAAGAATACTGATTTTAAACACTACCTTCTTCACCAGATAATTGTACTCCAGCAGGGCGTTGGTCCCGCTGTTCAAGGCTTCGCTGAAATAGAACCACGGCACAAGGCCGGCCGTCAAGAACAGCACATAAGGGACATCCGTATTTCCTCTGCCGCCGGCATCCATGATCACATCGAACACCACATAGTACATAGCAACTGTTATTACAGGCTGCGCCATGGCCCATACGGCCCCCATGTAAGAACCGGCGTACCGCTTTTTAAAATCATTCCTGGCCAGCTTCCAGATCAGGTGCCTGCTTTGGAACAGCTCCACAGGCAGCGTCGTAAATTTTTCATATCCTTTTGCAAAAATTATACAGGAAGCCAGGATCAGCAGACAGGAGATGATCTTTTTGATCAGCTCCTCCTGCGGGTCCGCCGCAGGCCCCCTGTTCTGATGGACTATAATGATCACGGCCATCAGAAAGCCTGTCAGGGAAAAAATGGCAATGCCGCCTTTTTTGCTTATCTTCATTGTCCGATTACCTTTCAATACTGTGGATTCCGCCCCACTTCGTATCTTTTTCCGATAGGATCAGCTCCATTCCCTCGGGAATCGGCCATGTGACACCAATGTCAGGATCGTTGTAGATGATTCCTCCCTCGTCACCGGGCCGGTAAAAGTCCGTACATTTATAACAGAATTCCGCCTCCTCGGAAAGCACGAGAAATCCATGGGCAAAATTTTTCGGAATGTAGAACTGCTTTTTGTTTTCCGCGGATAAAAGCTCCCCGTGCCATTTGCCGTATGTGGCGGAGCCCGGCCGAAGATCCACTGCCACGTCAAAGACCTCGCCTTTGATCACCCGCACCAGCTTCGCCTGTGGATGCTGTATCTGAAAATGCAGGCCCCGAAGAACGCCGCGCCGGGAAGCAGACTGATTGTCCTGCACAAAGATATCGTCTATTCCGGCTTCCTTATATGCCTCATAGTGATAAGTTTCATAAAAATATCCCCGGGCATCTCCGAACACGGCGGGCGTGATCACCTTAAGCCCCTCGATCCCGCATGCTTCCACTGTGATTTTTCCCATTTTCACAATCTCCTTCCCTGTCTTGTACCCCTATACATTCCGGATCCAACATATTTTTGGGCCGGCTTCAGTAGCTGATGTTCATATCCACATTTCCGGCAATGCCGTCCACGGAACCCTTTGAGGTATACTGCCACATCTGGTAATATCCCTGGTACAGCGGCGCACTGCGGTACTCTGCCAGCCAGATATAGTAATTTCCCAGCCTGTCCGTATGCAGATTGTTATTGTACCAATTGCGGCTTGCATAAACGCCGCCTCTATACTGTGCGTTTTCCACGGTACGGCAGAAAGCCTCACAGACCAGGGTCCTGGTTTCCGGATCGAGTCCATCCGCTCTGCCGTTTCCGCCCGCTCCCTCCGTATCGATGAAAATAGGGTACTCCAGATCATAATCCCGGACCAGACGTATCACCGCCGACGCCTCCTCCACAGCCTCCACCTCGTTCACAGCCTGAGTAAAAAAGTAAACGCCCACAGGAATCCCGCTTGCCGCAGCTCCGCGCATATTCACCTCAAAATAGGGATCCACTACAAGGCTTCCCGTCACGGAGCCTCTGTATCCTGCACGGATAATGGCAAAATCCACACCGGCATTTTTTACCCTGTCCCAGTCTATCGCACCATTCCACTTGGACACGTCTATGCCCAGCTTCTGGCTTCCCGACGTGTTCTGCTGCGTTTTGATCTCTGTCCGGTCCGCATCTGCCAGAGCGTCCGCAACGCCGCTGTCCTCCGCCGCGGCATCAATTTCTTCCTCTGTTTTGATCAAAAGGGAAATATCGTCAATGACCACATATTCCACCTTGTCCTTGACCTTTACCCTGACGGCATCCGCAGGAACATGATAGCCGTCTGCGGGAAGCAGCCTGACAGAATATTCACCTGCGGTAAGATCACCGATATAGATCACGCCGTCCCGGTCCAGGTCCTTATACTCGCCAAGGCCCTCCAGCTCTATCAGAAAGCTTTCTCCACGGACCGGGTCTCCATCCACGTCCACGATCTGGATGCGCAGGTCCTTTTCCACGGACGTCACCACCAAAGACAGCCTGGAGGCAGCGTCCTTAGCAGCGTCCAACACTGGATTGGGCTCCGGATCAAAGAAAGAAGCATCCTGCAGAAATGCCGACAGATCATCTCCCACCTGACCCGATCTCACAGGCTCTGCAGTCTCTTCCGCGCCGGCCGTCTGCACCGGATGCACGTCAGCTCCCGGCTTCCGGGAAGCGGTCAGAGAATCTGCATACACTACGAGCAGTCCCACCAGCAGCACGGCTCCAATAGACGCCAATATCACAATTCTGCGCAGTTTAGAGTCCATTTGCTACCTCTACCAAATACTTCCCGTAATTCGTCTTCATGAGCGGTTCCGCCAGCCGGAGCAGCTGCTCTTTGTCTATAAAGCCCCTCTTAAAGGCAATCTCCTCGATGCAGGAGATATAAAGCCCCTGCCGTTTCTGGAAAGCCGCCACAAAGTCAGAGGCATCCAGCAGAGCATCATGGTTCCCGGTATCCAGCCAGGCAAAACCGCGTCCCAGCGTTTCCACATGCAGCGTCCCGCGCCGGAGATATTCATTGTTCACCGAAGTGATCTCTATCTCCCCACGGGCGGACGGCCTCACATTCTCCGCGATCCCGACCACGTCATTATCATAGAAGTACAGTCCGGGCACAGCATAGTTGCTCTTTGGATGCTCCGGTTTTTCCTCGATGGAAAGTGCCTTTCCGCTTTCATCAAACTCTACCACTCCGTACTCTCTGGGATCACGGACATAGTAGCCGAAAATCGTAGCGCCCTTTTCCCGGGCGGCCGCATCCCGCAGCACTCTGGAAAAGCTCTGCCCGTAAAAAATATTGTCTCCAAGCACAAGAGCCACCCGGTCACCGCCGATAAACCGACGTCCGATAAGGAACGCATCCGCCAGTCCTCTGGGAGATTCCTGTACTTCATAGGAGAATTCCATGCCCAGCTGGCTGCCATCACCTAAAAGCTCCCTGAAAACAGGCAGATCTCTGGGTGTGGAAATGATCAGGATCTCCCTGATGCCCGCCAGCATCAGAGTAGACAATGGATAGTATATCATAGGCTTGTCATACACCGGCATGATCTGCTTGGAGATAGCTTTCGTCAGCGGATAGAGCCGTGTGCCGGAGCCTCCGGCCAGAATAATACCTTTCATATGGTTTTCATACCTTTCCGCAGTCTGCACCGCTTTCACAGGCACAGGTTGTAAACACACCGAATGGGAACGACGTTCATCGTTCCCATTTGCAGCTGCTATTTTCTATTTTTCATACATTTCTCTGTAATATTTCTGATAATCGCCGCTGGTGGCATTTTTCATCCATTCCTCATTTTCAAAAAACCATTGTATCGTCTTTCGGATCCCGTCACGGAACATGGTCTCCGGTTCCCATCCGATCTGAGTCCTGATCTTGTCCGGGGCAATGGCATATCGCCGATCATGCCCTTTTCTGTCCTCCACATAACTGATGAGTCCCTCATTCACATGGGCCTTTCTCGGATCGTCATCCGGAAGCATATCCCGGAGCGTTTCCAGAATGATATGCAGGATCTCAATATTCTGTTTTTCATTGTGGCCGCCGATATTGTAAGTCTCAAACAGCTTTCCCTGCTCCTGCACCATATCGATGGCCTTCGCGTGGTCTTCCACATACAGCCAGTCCCTGACGTTCTTCCCGTCTCCATACACAGGAAGCTTTTTCCCTTCCAGCGCATTGTGTATCATCAGGGGAATGAACTTTTCCGGGAACTGGTACGGCCCGTAATTATTGGAGCAGTTCGTAATATTCGCCGGGAAACGGTACGTATCCATGTAAGCCTTCACCAGCATGTCCGACGCTGCCTTGCTGGCCGAATAGGGACTGTGGGGATCATAGGGCGTCGTTTCATAAAAGAATGCATTGTCATCCTCCGGAAGAGAACCGTATACCTCATCCGTGGACACATGCAGAAATTTTTTGTTTTCCCGAAAGCTTCCGTCCGGCAGCTCCCAGGCAGCCTTAGCGCAGTTAAGCATCACCGCGGTTCCCAGCACATTGGTCTGCACAAAAATTTCCGGCGTGCGGATGCTTCTGTCCACATGGCTTTCCGCCGCAAAATGCACTACTCTGTCAATATCGTTCTCCTCAAATACCCGGGCAATGGCTTCCTTGTCACAGATATCCGCCCGTATAAAGGTATAATTTGGACGCTTCTCCACATCTTTCAGGTTTTCCAGATTGCCCGCATAGGTCAGCGCATCTACATTAATGATGCGGATCTCATCGCAGTACTTTCTGAACATGTAATGTATATAATTGGAGCCGATAAAGCCGGCGCCGCCCGTAACCAGATAGGTTCTCATACAGCCGGTCTCCTTGTTGTTATTTTATCTAATATCCCAGATAACTCAGGTTCATATCCACATTGCCGCTGATACCGCTGACATTTCCGGTAGAGCGGTACTGCCACAGGTCATATCTTCCGGTATAAGTCGGAGCAGCCGCGTACTGGGCCAGCCAAATCTTGTACGCCCCCAGCGAACCGGTATCTATCTTGGAAGTCAGCCAGGTCTTGTTCGCATAGATACCTGCGGTGTACCCGTCGCGCTGTATAGTCTCGCAGAAAGCCCGGCATACGGCAGTTCTGGTGCCCTTGTCAATACCGTCTGCACGGCCGCCGCTGGACTCCACATCCAAGAAGATGGGATAGGATATCTTATAATTCCGCACCTGATTCAGCACCATGGAGGCCTCTTCTACAGCCTCCCGCTCATCCACGGCCTGGGTAAAGAAGTAAACGCCCACTTTCAGGCCTGCATTGGTCGCACCCTTGATGTTGGCAGTAAACTTTGGATCTTCGATCAGACTGCCCGCAGACGATCCTCTGTAACCACATCGGATGATCACATAATTCACGCCGGAGTTCTTCACTGCACTCCAGTCAATGGTTCCGTTCCACTTGGAAACATCAATGCCCATGGCGCCGTTGCTTCCCTGTACCAGAGTTCCGTCACTGGCAAAGTTATATTTGGCGCCCTGAATGACCTGCTCGCCGGTAACCTTTTTCCCCTCTGCCGTAAAGAAATATACCTTCCCGTCCAGCGTCTGCCAGCCGGTATATTTCGTCTCACCGCGCACATAGAATTTCAGGGATTCGTTATAGTAATCAGCATACACAGCCTCTCTGTAGGAGCCGTTCTCATAGACGTAAAGCTGGATGCCATTGCTGTCTTTCAGCTTACTGATCCGGTCGTACTTCGGATGCTCCTTTACGGTAACAGTGCAGGATGCCTCAGATACAGCGCCGTTTTCCGTATATTTCACCGTGATCGTTGCAGTTCCGGCCTTGATTCCCTTGACCGTCACCACATTCTCGCTGCAGGACACCTGTGCCACTCCCGTCTCGGAGGATTCCGCAGTTACAGAGGGCTTTGACACGTTGTCCACGGATGCCGTAATCGTGCCAGACAGTTCCGTAAAGACCGTCATGGCAGTCTTGTCAAGCTTCAGCTCCGCCTTGCCGGTAACTGTTATATTTAACGAGGCAGTCGCTTCCGTATATCCCGCGCATTGTGCCGTTATCGTAAAGGTTGTATTGCCGGCCGCCTTGCCCGTAACAGTAATCGCTCCGCTGGTCTGATCGATCGTCACTTCTGCGATTCCGGTATTTTCTCCGCTGCAAGAATACTGGACCGTACCGCCGCCGGATGCTGTGGCCTGGGCAGAGGCAGAGGCGGTCCCCCCTGCTGCCACAGTGATGGAGGAGTTTGTCACGCTAAGTCCCAGCGCCGGCGTCTCGGCCGGAGCGGGCGTAGGCGAGGACTCACCCCCCGACACAGTCGCCGCCCTCATAAATGTCTTTCCAAGCGCCAGCAGCGTCATGGGATCCTTGATAGTGCTCTTTGCCACCTCGTTATAGGACTCGCCAATCACCCTGCTCTCAACCCATGCCACAGTATCCTGCAGCGTGGATTCTACCTTTGTCTCATTGATTTTCGTATCCTCTTTCTTGGCATTTACTTCTTTCTCAGATTTTACCTCGTTGGCCACATTGACCTTCTTGTAGTCGATATCTTTTTTGACCGCCACCTTCTCCGCCGCTGCAGAGATCGTGAATTTTTCATAGCGGGAATCTGTCAGAGGCTCCAGGGCCACCTGATAATTGCCGGGGGTAATATCCTTTTTATAGATGATACCATCCATGTCATCATCGGACCAGATGGCAGTCTTTCCGTCCGGATCCGTCACATTTACCACAAAGGGGACATTGGCAATAAGCTTATCCGACTTCTTATTGACAAATTTGATCTTCAGATCCCGCTGGATAGACACCATCTCCAAAGCCACCGTGACCTGGGCGTTATAATCTTCTTCGCTGTAATCCGGCTTCTCCTCTCCCTGATCCTCTACCAGATTAGCCGCCGCCATTTTGGCCAGCTGCGCATCCGCTACCGCAAGAAGTCCCTGTCCGCCTATGACATCAATATCCTCCAGCTGAGCCCCCACACTGACAAAATCGGAGACCTGGCGATCGACAGCTTTCGTCCCAAAATACACACCGACCGTTATAATAGCCAGAATCAGCACCCCTACTCCCGTAGAGAGGATCACACGATCCATCAGGCTCATGGACGCAATGCTCTTCTGCAGCTTTGCCAGAAATCCCGGTCTGTTTTCCCGGCTTCTGTTTTTCTTTTCCTTCACAGGAACATATGCATAGGCATCCTCCGGCTCTTCGTAATAATCCTCCTCCGGTTCTCCATAAATCTCCGCGGTATAGGCAGCACCGTCCTCCGCGCTGTCTTCCTCCGCGAACTCTTCCCCGCCGATGCCGGCCTCAGGATCTATCTCTTCTTCGTAATATTCCGTTTCTTCTGATACTTCTCCGTCCTCATAACAGGACTGTCCGTATTCCGATATGTCTTCCTGACAATATTCAATCCCGTTCTCCTCCAGACCCTCCGTCAGATCTTCTTCCGCATGATCTATATAACAGGACTCTTCCGGCTCACCGTCCTCATCCCGATAATAATATTTCTCTTCTTCTCCATCGTTACTGTAAACGGTTTCCTCTTCGTATCCATCTTCACTGTCCCAATCATATTCGCTTTCATCATACCCGTCCCATTCCTGTTCAGGTCTCTTTGTACGGTTAAACAACTTTTTCATCCTGCCCTCCATGATTCCGCAGACTCTCGGTCTTTCCACAAAACACAGATTTATTTAATAATTTTGTAACATTATAACATTCTCTGCGGAGTACTTCAAGTTTTAATCTGTTTTCTTCATAAATTCTTAAATCTTTT
>CANRMK010000041.1 GCA_947631715.1 uncultured Acetatifactor sp. | reverse complement strand
GACGAAACGGTGGATTTCCCGCGGTGAAAAAAGGTATTATTTTTGTCCAAAATATTGTATAAATAGTAATATCTACCGGAAAAAATCTTAAAATGCATAAGGCCGCCCCGGACGGCAGAAGGAGAGGAAAAAATGACAGACAGAGTGATCGAGAACAATCAGGTGACAGTGATGGGGGAGATCGTCAGCGGTTTTACCTACAGCCATCAGATCTACGGAGAGGGATTCTATATGATGGATGTGAAATGCCAGCGGCTCAGCGAGAGCTTCGATACGATCCCGGTGATGGTATCGGAACGCCTGGTTGATGTGACGGCGGATTACAGGGGGTATCTGGTGAGCGTGAACGGACAGTTCAGGTCCTACAACCGCCATGAGGAGCACAGGAACCGCCTGGTGCTCTCGGTGTTCGCAAGGGAGCTGGCGTTTGTGGACGAGATGGAGGAGAGCTCCAAGACCAACCAGATCTTCCTGGACGGTTATATCTGCAAGCCCCCCATTTACCGCAAGACCCCTCTGGGCAGAGAGATCGCCGACCTGCTTTTGGCGGTGAACAGGCCTTACGGCAAATCCGATTACATACCCTGCATCTGCTGGGGAAGAAACGCCAGGTTCGCCAACGGCTTTTCGGTGGGGGACCGGTGCGCTGTCTGGGGCAGAATCCAGAGCCGGGAATATATGAAGAAAGTGGACGAGGAGAATCTGGAGAAGCGGGTGGCCTTTGAAGTGTCCGTGAGCAAGCTGGAGATCGTCGAGCAGACACCCCAGACACAATCTTAAGATTTGTTCATTTGCCAAATGCCGGGAAATGTGTTAAAGTGGGAGATGTAGGGAGCATCCGGGAGGGTCCTGGGAGTGGTGCGTCAGCATCATATTTCTCGGGACCGCAGAGACAGGCGAGGTGTTTTATGGCAAAGGGACCTATCTATATCTTTTCCGGGCAGGGAAAGGGCAAGACTTCTGCGGCTATCGGCAAGGCGGTCCAGGCGGCTACCGAGGGGAAGAGCGTTGTGATCATTCAGTTCCTCAAGGGGCGCGGGCTGGAGGATTCGGAATTTTTGAGGCGGCTGGAGCCGGAGATCAAGCTGTTCCGCTTTGAGAAATCCGGGGAGAATTTTGAGTTCCTCCCGGAGGAAAAGAAGCGGGAAGAGATCGCCAACATTAAGAACGGCATTAATTTCGCCAGGAAAGTGCTGGCCACCGGGGAGTGCGATCTTCTGGTGCTGGACGAGGTCCTGGGGCTGGTGGAAAAGGGAATCGTGGAGGAGGAAGAGCTGACAGGCATGCTAAAGAACCGAGAGGAGACCGGCGTGATCCTGACAGGCATCGTGCTCCCCGATTCCGTCTGCGTTATGGCAGACGAGGTATCCCAGATCGAGACGGTGAAGTTCAAGGTCTGGGAATAGTGCAGGAAGCCGGCAAGAAATCATTGACACCCGTGGAAGAAAATGCTATGATTCAGTTAAAATAAAAGATAGAGGTTGCGTTTTTCAGGAGTACCTCTTTTGATGCGGCAGGCGCAGAGGAGAGAGGGGAAAAGGGGAAGACGCCGAAAGGGGAGGAATCCTGCGTTCTTATCCCTTGGGCATACAGTTAAGAGCTGCATGACTGTCATCCGTAAAAGGGAAAACGGATGGGGCGCTATCGGAAGTATATCCTGCATGGAATATCCGCCGGCGCATTGGGACGCCGGCCTTTTTGTGCATGGAATCCAAGCTTTCAAAGGGGACAGGAGGAAAAAGAAAATGGCAATTTTCAAGGGAGCGGGCGTGGCGATCGTCACACCTATGAATGAGGACGGGTCAGTCAACTATGAACAGTTCGACAGGCTGCTGGAATTTCAGATCGAGGGAGGCACCGACGCCATTATCGTGTGCGGCACTACAGGGGAGGCCTCCACACTCACCCATGAGGAGCATCTTGATGTGATCCGGCACTGTGTAGAGACGGTGAACGGCAGGATCCCCGTGATCGCCGGCACGGGCTCCAACTGTACGGAGACGGCGGTCTATCTTTCCGGGGAGGCGGAGAAAGCCGGAGCGGACGGCCTGCTTTTGGTGAGCCCCTACTACAACAAGGCGACCCAGAACGGTCTGTACGCCCACTTTAAGACGGTGGCGGAGTCGGTAAAGCTCCCGGTGCTTCTGTACAACGTGCCCTCCAGGACGGGCTGCAATATCCTGCCGGAGACAGTGGTGCGGCTCTGTAAGGATGTGGAGAATATCGTGGGCGTCAAGGAGGCCAGCGGCAATATCTCCCAGATCGCAAAGCTGGCGTCCCTTGCGGAGGGCTGTGTGGATATCTATTCCGGAAATGACGATCAGATCGTGCCGATCATGGCGCTTGGCGGCATCGGCGTGATCTCCGTGCTCTCCAATGTGGCGCCCAGGCAGACCCACGAGATCTGCCGGAAATTCCTGGAGGGAGATATCCAGGGAAGCCGGAAAGAGCAGCTGCGGGCCATGGAGCTGTGCGCGGCCCTGTTCTGCGAGGTGAATCCCATTCCGGTGAAGAAGGCGCTGGAGTTGATGGGCATGATAGGAGGCGCTCTGCGCATGCCCTTATGCCGCATGGAGGAAGTCAACGCAAAGCGGCTTGAGAGAGCCATGAAAGAGTACGGGATCCTGTAGGCAGGGAGGTTCTCTCTGCGGGGGCATAGGCGCTGTGCGAGGCGCTTTTGCCGGAAAATCATGCCGCCCGGGGCGGCGGACTGCGAGGAAAGGATAAATATGGTCAGAATTATCATGCACGGCTGCAACGGCAGAATGGGCCAGGTCATCAGCGGGATGGCTGCGGAGGACCCGGAGCTTGAGATGGCGGCCGGTATCGACCCAAGGGACGACGGACATAATCCGTATCCGGTATTTTCGGACATTTCTCTCTGTGACGCGGAGGCGGACTGCCTCATCGATTTTTCCACAGCTTCAGTAGTGGACCGGATGCTTGACTGCTGTGTGGAGCGGAAGCTGCCCTGCGTGCTGTGCACTACGGGGCTCAGCGGGGAACAGCTGGAGAAAGTAAAGGCGGCCTCGGAAAAGGTGGCTGTCTTAAAATCGGCAAATATGTCGCTGGGGATCAATCTGCTGTTGCAGCTTTTGAAGAAAGCGTCGGAGGTGCTGGGCCCTGCGGGCTTTGACGCGGAGGTGGTGGAGAAGCACCACAGGCTTAAGCTGGACGCGCCCAGCGGAACTGCCCTTGCCCTGGCGGATTCTGTGAACCAGGCATTGGGCGGGGATTATGAGTATGTGTTCGACAGGAGCGGGAGACGCATGCAGCGGCCCGGGAAAGAGATCGGCATCAGCGCCGTCAGGGGCGGCACCATTGTGGGAGAGCATGACGTAATCTTCGCCGGAACGGACGAGGTGATCACTTTCTCCCATACGGCGTATTCCAGGGCCGTGTTCGCCAGGGGAGCCGTACAGGCGGCGAAGTTCCTGGCGGGGAAGCCTGCGGGACTGTACGATATGAGCGATGTGATCCGCCAGGTCTTAGGTTAAGGGACCGGGGGAAAGGTGCAGCTTATGGAAGAGAATGACAAGAAAGTCTTAAAGGCCCTGGCGAAACAGTACAAAAATATCGCCGCGGCCTCCACGGAAATCATCAATCTGCAGTCTATTTTGAATCTGCCCAAGGGGACGGAGCACTTCCTGACGGACATTCACGGGGAAAACGAGCAGTTCAACCATGTGCTCAAGAACGGATCCGGTTCTATACGCAGAAAGATCGACGAAGAATTTGGAAATACTATCAGCGACCGGGACAAGCGCAGCCTGGCCACCCTGATCTATTATCCGGAGGAAAAGCTGGACATTGTGCTCCAGGAGGAAGACAATCTGGAGGACTGGTACAAGATCTCGCTTCACCGCCTGGTGCAGATGATGAAGCATGTGTCTTCCAAATACACCCGCTCCAAGGTAAGGAAAGCGCTTCCCAAGGACTTTGCCTATGTGATCGAGGAGCTGATCACGGAGAAAGAGGAGGTACAGGACAAGGAAGCCTATTACAATGAGATTATTCACACCATCATCCGGATCGGCAGGGCGCCCCAGTTCATCGTGGCGCTGAGCCATCTGATTCAGCGCCTGGTGATCGACCATCTCCACATTGTGGGGGACGTGTTCGACAGAGGCCCCGGCCCCCATATCATCATGGATACCCTCTGCAATTATCACTCAGTGGACATGCAGTGGGGGAACCATGACATTGTGTGGATGGGAGCGGCCAGCGGGCATCTGGCCTGCATCGCCAATGTGCTGCGCATGGCGGCGCGGTACGGGAACCTGGCCACCATCGAGGACGGGTACGGGATCAATCTGCTGCCGCTGGCGACCTTTGCCATGGAGGTGTACGGGGATACCAACTGCGATGCTTTCAATATCCGGTTCAACACGGATTACAATACAAAGGATCTAAGCCTTGACACAAAGATGCACAAGGCTATGGCCATTCTGCAGTTCAAGCTGGAGGGGCAGGTGATCATGCGCCATCCCGAGTTCGAGATGGACCATCGGAAGATGCTGGACAGGATCGATTACGAAAAGGGGACCGTGAATATCGACGGCAGAGATTATAAAATGCTGGATATGGATTTCCCCACGATCGATCCGAAGAAGCCCTATGAGCTTACCGAGGAGGAGAGCAAGGTCATGGCGCGGCTCCAGCAGGCGTTCATGCACTGTGAAAAGCTGCAGCGCCATATCCGGTTCCTTTACGCCAAGGGCGGCCTGTACAAGATCTACAACGGGAATCTGCTCTATCACGGCTGCATGCCCTTAAATCCGGACGGGAGTTTCGCCTCTCTGAAGCTGTTCGGAAAGGAATACAAGGGCAAGGCCCTGTACGATATCCTGGAGTATTACGCCAGGAGGGGGTATTACGCCAAGGACGCCGCGGAGCGCAATGCCGGACAGGATATCATGTGGTATATCTGGACGGGCAAGGGGTCTCCCGTGTTCGGCAAGGAAAAGATGGCCACCTTTGAAAATTATTTCGTGGCGGAAAAGGAGACGCACAGGGAGGAAAAAAATCCCTATTACCAAATGCTGGATCAGGAAGAGACGGTCAATGCCATTCTGGAGGAGTTCGGCCTGGATACTAAGGGAGCCCACATCGTCAACGGCCATGTGCCGGTGGAACAGATCCACGGGGAGTCCCCTATTAAGTGCGGCGGAAAGCTTCTGATCATAGACGGGGGCTTTTCCAAGGCCTACCATAAGAAAACGGGAATCGCCGGCTATACTCTGGTGGGGAATTCCCACGGCATGCATCTGGTGGCCCATGAGCAGTTCGAATCCGCCAGGGCGGCGCTGGTCAATGAAACGGATATCGTGTCCGATTTTATCGAGGTGGAGACCTATCCCCGCAGAAAGCTGGTGGCGGATACGGATATCGGCCGTGAGATCAAGGAAAATATCTATTATCTGGAGGAGCTTCTGGAAGCCTACCGGAACGGCACCATTATGGAAGAAATGTAGGGACATCCGGATGCAGGGCTGCTCCAGGCTTGGCAGAGACCTGGGCCTGGAACAGCCTTCCCCATCCGCAATACAGGCTTACCGTCTGTTCATGGAACTGCCGGCAGCACCGTTGTTCGCGCCGGTGCTGTCAGTGGAACCGCCCGCTGCGCTGCTGGAGCCGCCGCTCATCTGGCTGGAATTGTCATTTTCGCTTCCCAGCACATCATCGGTCACGTTGTCAATGCCGTCAGTCACATTATCGGTCACGTTGTCAATGCCGTCGGTCACATCGTCGATCACGTTCGTAATGGCATCGCCGGCTTCTCCCATAAGGGAATGATTGCCGCCGTCAGTGCCCTCTGTGACAGAGTTGTTGTAGCTGCCGGAACCGTTTGAAGCAGTATTTCCGGTACTGCCGTTGCCGTTGTTCTGGCCGTTTCCGGCGGTACTGCCCGCGCCGGAGGGAGAGCTTCCCGAGGCGGAGCCGCCTGTGCTCCCGGCACATGCCGCAGACATGCACACATATGCCAGTACCAGACCCAGGGCCAGGAGCTTTTTTGCCCCTGCCAGAGATTTTTTTCTTTTCATAATTTCCTCCATTCTCATTCTGCGCTGTATCACATTGCCTACAGAGTAAAAATCCAGCCCGGTCGAAAGGATCGAGGGCGGATTTTGCATTTAGTATGTGGAACAGCGCGGAAATTATTCGGCGGAAAAATCTGATCATAAAAAAGAAAAATGTGGGAAAAAACGTAAAAAGCGCTGAAGCGCACAAAGGAGTACAGGCATGGAATTCAGGCCCTGCATAGACATTCACAACGGAAAGGTGAAGCAGATCGTGGGAGGAAGCCTGCGGGATCGGGGAGACGCCGCTCTGGAAAATTTTGTCTCAGAAAAGGACGCGGCGTATTTTGCGCAGCTTTACCAAAAAAATAAGATCCGCGGGGGCCATATCATACTTTTGAATCCTCCCGCCAGCGAATTTTACAGGAGGACAAAGGAACAGGCCATGGAAGCGCTCAGGGCCTATCCGGGCGGGCTTCAGGTGGGCGGCGGCATTACCCCTGAGAACGCGGCAGAGTTTCTGGACGCGGGAGCCAGCCATGTGATCGTCACCTCCTATGTCTTCCGGGAGGGGCGGATCCGATATGACAGGCTTGAGGAACTGTGCCGGGCGGTGGGAAGAGAACGGCTCGTGCTGGATCTAAGCTGCCGCAGGACCGGGCAGGGCTATACAGTGGTCACGGACCGCTGGCAGAAGATGACGGAGGAGCAGCTGGAGGAAAGCCTGCTGCAGCGCCTGAGCGGTTACTGTGACGAATTCCTCGTGCACGCGGTGGACGTGGAGGGCAGATCCCAGGGAATCGAGGCGGAGCTTGCCCAGAGGCTGGGAGAGTGGGATCGGTCAGCTGTCACATATGCGGGCGGAGTCCACAGCTATGAAGATATCCTGCTCTTAAAGGAGCTTGGCAGGAACCGGCTGAACGTCACTGTGGGGAGCGCTCTGGATCTGTTCGGCGGCCCTCTCAGCTGGAAAAAGGTGCTGGAGATCTGCACTTCCGGCCTGGAATAAGAGCATTTGGAGTAACAGTTCAGCCTTTCCCTTGCGAGTCACGCCCGGTACTGCCGATGTTCTCCCGGCAGACACGCTTCCGCTCGGTTCCGCACGTAACGGACCCAAGGCATATAAGATATGCCTGCTCGAGAGTACCTCGCCAAGTGCCGACGTGCTCCAACGGTCTGCCGGAAGAACATCGACAGTACCGGGCTGAATACAACGGTGGGGGCTGAACTGTTACGCCGGAAATGCTGAATTTTCAAATTTTGGTTGCCGTGAAAGGGCGCCTATGGTAAAATAATATAGTTTACCGGAGGTGACTTTTCATGAAACGACGGAGACATAAGCGAAAAAACTGTCATGTAGTCATTGTTACATCTGATGGAGCGGACGCCGGGGTGAAAACGAGGCAATTCCGCATCAGGCCCTGGGTGGTCCAGAGCGCAGTGCTTTTGATCAGTGTCCTTGCGGGAGTGCTGATCGGCCTTTTCATTTTTGTGAGGGACAACCTGGCGGAGGAAAGCAGAAAGAGCGCGGAGCAGGAGGAGAGGATCGCGGAGCTTACGCAGGAAAATGCCCAGCTTTCCATGCAGGTGGCGGATCTGAGCGAGACGGTCACTGTCTTAAGCGATACGGTCAATCAGAAGACGGCAAACGAGAGCCTTCTGTCGGAGCAGCTTGAAAAGCAGTCTGTTCCCTCGGAATTCCCGCTGACAGGCTCCGCCACTTCTGAGGACGCAGCGGAGGGGGATCCTATGTGCATTTTCACTGCAGCCACAGGCTCCATGGTGGTGGCCACGGCCGGCGGGACAGTGACTGCGGTCAATGACGATCCGGAATACGGACATAACGTCTGGATCGACCACGGAAACGGCTACATCACCATTTACAGGAATCAGGGTGAGGCCAAGGTAAAGCAGGGAGAAACGGTGAAACAGGGGAGTACGCTGTTTCTGATCGAGGAGGAAAATAACAAGCTTGGGTACCAGATCATGAAAGACGGCGTGTATATCGATCCCATGGACATGATCGATATCAGCGGCTGAGATCTGTGGTATGGCGTGAGCGTCAAGTGAGGCATGGGCCGTGAGCCTGTGTGTAGTGCCGGCGGGCGGCAGAAGGTGAGGATAGTTATGAAGAGTAAGGACATGAGGATCACAACGATCATAGGAAAAGGTGCGGAGTGCAACGGGGATTTCAGCGCGGAGGGGTCCGTGAGGATCGACGGCACTGTAAACGGTGACGTGACGGTGACGGGAATGCTGATCGTCGGCGCGTCAGGAGCCGTAAATGGCGATGTGCGGGCAAAAGCGGCCATGGTAGGCGGAGAGATCATCGGAAATGTGACGGTGGAAGAAAAGACGGAACTGATGTCAACGGCCAAGGTCCTGGGAAATATCAATACGCTTTTGATCGTTATCGATGAGAATGCCATTTTCCAGGGGAACTGCAATATGAATCAGGAGGTTCCCGGGAAACGGCAAAGACCCAGCTCCAAGGTGCTGCGCGCCGGAAAGAAATCCGCCAAGGAGGCCCTGGCCGAAGCCCTGAAAGAGGTGGAGGAGGCCAACCGGGAGGAAAATGAAGCGCCGGATCATGCCGCCCCGGAATACAAGGCGGAGAGCGGAACCGAAAGCGGCGCTGGGACCGTTTCCTAAAACGGATCTTAAGATGAACCGAGATCAAAATAAGTGATAATAGACGAAAATAAGCAAAATAGACGAAAATAAACGAAATAGGCGAAAATAAGCGGAAATAGACGAAAATAAGCGGAATGTCTCCGGAACCGGTTGGAGACATTCCGCTTTTTTCTGTTCTTTTTCTGCCGTTTCCGATCTTTTTGCCTGCCGCATCCGGCGGGCAAAAGCGGGAACGGGAGCTTATGTCTCAGGGGAAGCGGAGTCCCTGCCCTCCATGCGCGCAAGCACCAGCTCATACCCGTCGTTCCCATAGTTCAGGGAGCGGTTCACCCGGCTGATGGTGGCGGTGGAGGCGCCGGTCTTTTCCGCGATCTCCAGATAGGTCCTGCGGTCTTTCAGCATGGACGCCACCTGGAACCGCTGGGACAGGGAGAGAAGCTCGTTGACGGTGCAGAGATCCTCAAAAAAGCTGTAGCACTCGTCCCGGGTTTTCAGACAGAGCACCGCATCGAACAGAGAATCCACAGCCTCGTTTTTTATTTTTTTGTTCATTCTGACCTCCGTGATCACGCCTGGCGGGATCTTCCATCTATAGTCTGCCGGGCTGTCCGGCACTTTTACACTGTAAAACTTTACAGTCCGACTACAGTTATATTATCACACTGCTATTTTAAAGTAAACCGGTTTTCAAAAGAAATTGTTGTCATGTAGTTTTCCATACTATATAATAGAACCAACAGGCAACATGAAAGAGGGAGGCCGCTCATGACAATCGATAACAATGACCTGCTGAACAGTATCCTGGCAAGTCTGGATCGGATCAGCCATATCAGCCCGGACGATATTCCCGGTATTGACCTGTACATGGATCAGGTGACTACCTTTATGGACAGCAGGATGCAGTCCACTGTCCGACACCCCGGGGAGGACAAGATCCTGACGAAGACGATGATCAATAATTACGCGAAGAACGATCTGCTGCCTCCGCCGGTAAAGAAAAAGTACTCAAAGGAGCATGTGCTGCTTTTGATCTTTATCTATTATTACAAGGGGATTCTGTCCATCGGAGACATTCAGCGGCTGTTAGGCCCCATCACGGAGAAATTTTTCCAGAATGGGGAAAGCTTTAATCTGGAGAGCATCTACAGGGAGGCTTTCAGCATGGAGGAGTCCCAGATCGAGGCGCTGAAAGCGGATGTGGCAGAGAAATACAGGGTGTCTCAGGAGACTTTTCAGGATGCCCCTGAGGAAAGCAGGGATTTCTTGAAAAAATTCGCGTTCATCTGCGCCCTTGGCTTTGACGTTTATGTGAAGCGCCTGCTGATCGAAAAGCTGGTGGACGATCTTCCCATGCCGGAGAGGGAGGAAAAGAAAAAGTCCCACAAAGGGGAAAAGACGCCGGAGGAACAGGCCTGAGAGAAAAACAGAAGGAAACAGCAGGAACTTTTCTAAAGAAGTCCTCATATGATAGAGCATCACTGATAAGGGAGGACCCATATGAAAAGTTCAAAAGGGCCGAAACGGCGGAGAACAGCTGCGGCCGCCTGCGGCATCCTGCTTTTGGCGGGGGCGCTCGCCGGCTGCGGAAAGGATACGGCCTCGGAGGGCAGAAAGGAAGTCGTGCTGAACGAGGTGGCACATTCCGTATTCTATGCGCCTATGTATGTGGCTATAGAGGAGGGATATTTTGAGGAGGAAGGCATCGACCTGACGCTTGTGACGGGCTTCGGCGCAGACAAGACCATGACGGCGGTGCTCACGGGAGAGGCCGACATCGGCTTTATGGGAAGCGAGAGTACGATCTATACCTACGCGGGAGGCACGGACGACTATGTGGTAAATTTTGCTCAGCTGACCCAGCGGGCAGGGAATTTTCTCGTTTCCAGGGAACCCGTGGAAAACTTTTCCTGGAAGATGCTGATCGGCAGGGACGTGCTGGGAGGCAGAGCGGGAGGTATGCCGGAGATGGTCTTTGAGTACATTCTGGAGAAGAACGGCATCGACCCCAAACAGGTGAACATTGACCAGAGCATCGATTTCGGCTCCACAGCCGCGGCGTTCTCAGGCGGACAGGGGGAGTTCACTGTGGAGTTCGAGCCCCACGCCACCTCCCTGGAGCAGCAGGGCCAGGGCTATGTGGTGGCATCTCTGGGGGAGGATTCCGGCTTTGTGCCCTATACGGCTTTCTCGGCCAAGAAGAGCTATCTGGAAAAGAATCAGGACACAGTGCAGGCGTTTACGAACGCCCTGCAGAAAGGCATGGACTACGTCCAAAAGCATACGCCGGAGGAGATCGCCCAGGCCATAGCGCCCCAGTTTGCGGAGACGGACCTGGAGACTCTGACTAAGATCGTGGAACGCTATTA
>CANRMK010000040.1 GCA_947631715.1 uncultured Acetatifactor sp. | reverse complement strand
TGTTACAATGTAAAACGGTCTTTTTTGAAAGGAGGGTTTAACGTGAAGGTTAGATCATCAGTAAAACCGATCTGCGAGAAATGCAAGATCATCAAGAGAAAAGGACGCATCAGAGTAATCTGCGAGAATCCGAAGCATAAGCAGAGACAGGGATAATCACCGCTCAGAGAGGTCCTTGAGGACTGAATGGAGTATGTGAGTTCTTGTCCGGTTTATATGTGCGGCTGAACCAATGCAAAAGCGCATATGCGCGGCATTGATTATCATAGAACTGGGATATAGGGCTTACGGGAGATTACTTGTTGATACCAAGACGGGAGAAATTTCTGAACTGCACAGCGTGCGGGGAGAAATTCCGGTTTCTGACGCGGAGAGATGTGCAAATGCATTTCCGGTACAGACGGGACCGGCGTATTGGAAAGATCGGATGATCGGAACGTGTCCGGTTGGGTGAAGACCCCAATCAACTTAGTAACAAAAGGCACACAAAACAGACCAGGCGTGTGCAGTGTGGATTTCCGCAGACAGCGGAAACACAGGAAAATGGAGGAAATGTAAATGGCTCGTATCGCAGGTGTAGACTTACCCAGAGAGAAACGAATTGAGATCGGATTGACTTATGTCTATGGCATCGGCAGGCCTACCGCCAACAAGATTTTGGCTGAGGCAGGTGTAAATCCCGATACCAGAGTCCGGGACGTGACAGATGATGAAGTAAAGAAGATCAGCGAGGCGATGGAGAAGCTGAACGTTATGGTGGAGGGTGATCTGAGACGTGAAGTCGCTCTGAACATCAAGAGGCTTCAGGAGATCGGATGCTACCGCGGGATCCGTCACCGCAAGGGCCTTCCTGTTCGCGGTCAGAATACCAAGAACAATGCGAGAACCCGCAAGGGACCCAAGAGAACTGTTGCCAACAAGAAAAAGTAAGGAACTGTAAAATGGAATCGGACGGATTCCGGAAAATGAAGAAAGTAGGTTAGTTTAAAAAATGGCGAAACAAGTTGCAAAAAAAGTAACTAAGAAGCGCGTTAGAAAAAACGTTGAACGGGGACAGGCACATATCCAGGCTTCTTTTAATAATACGATCGTTACCCTTACCGATACAGAGGGGAATGCGCTCAGCTGGGCAAGTGCCGGTGGTCTGGGATTTAAAGGTTCAAGGAAATCTACTCCGTATGCTGCACAGATGGCCGCAGAGACAGCGACCAAGGCTGCGCTGGTGCATGGACTGAAATCCGTAGATGTATTTGTAAAGGGCCCCGGTTCAGGGCGCGAGGCTGCAATCAGGGCGCTTTCCGCAAGCGGCCTTGAGGTCGTGAGCATCCGCGATGTGACGGCTGTTCCTCACAATGGCTGCCGTCCTCCCAAGAGACGCCGCGTCTAAGGTGCAAAAGACGGCAGGCTTTTGCGAGGTGTCAGGGGATACCGTCAGGGAACATCCCTGTGCATCCTGTCAGGTCGCCTTGGCAGTGTTATGGGAAACGGAAGAGTTTTGAGAGTCGGAGCGTAAGCGCCGCAGAATGCGGTTCAGGTTGGAAGAAAGTGCCATGTCACGGCACTGTAAACAATAAGGAAGGAAAATTGAAAAATGGCAGTAAATCGTGTACCCGTATTAAAGAGATGCAGATCCCTGGGCCTGGAGCCCTCCTATTTGGGATATGACAAGAAATCCAACAGGCAGAACCTGAGAGCAGGCAAGAAAGTAAGTGAATATGGCCTGCAGCTTCGGGAGAAGCAGAAAGCAAAGTTCATTTATGGCGTGTTGGAAAAGCCTTTCAGGAATTATTATGAAAAGGCGGACAGAATGAAAGGCACTACCGGTGAGAACCTGATGGTGATGCTGGAGAGCCGTCTGGACAATGTTGTGTTCAGAATGGGTTTTGCAAGGACCAGGCGGGAGGCAAGGCAGATCGTTGGCCACAAGCATGTTTCGGTGAACGGCAGAGTGGTGAACATTCCCTCTTATCTGATCAAAGCCGGCGATGTGATCGAGATCACAGAGAAAGCAAAATCTCTGCAGAGGTATAAGGATATTTTAGAGGTGACCGGCGGAAGACTGGTACCCGAATGGATGGATGTTGATATTGAGAACTTCAAGGGAACCATTAAGAATCTTCCCACCAGAGAGATGATTGATGTTCCTGTTGACGAAATGCTTATTGTCGAGTTGTACTCCAAGTAAGCCCTGCTGGCCTCTGAGGTCGTCTGCGGACTGTTTTTGGTACCCGCACTGGCCTCGGGGCACTTGTGTCTTATAAAAACATTCAAAAGGAGGGTATTCGCAGTGTTTGATTTTGAGAGACCTAATATTGAGGTTGCTGAGATTTCGGAAGACAAAAGGTACGGCAAATTTGTTGTTGAGCCTTTGGAAAGAGGGTACGGCATTACTCTGGGCAACTCTCTGAGAAGAATCATGCTTTCTTCCCTGCCCGGTGCAGCAGTAAGTCAGGTCAAGATCGAAGGCGTACTTCATGAGTTCAGCTCCATCCCCGGCGTGAAAGAGGATGTGACGGAAATCATCATGAATATCAAGAGCCTTGCCATCAAAAACAACAGCGAGACCAACGAAGTAAAGACGGCATACATTGAATATGAGGGCGAGGGCGTAGTACATGCATCGGATATACAGGCGGATCAGGACATAGAGATCTTGAACCCGGATCTGGTGATCGCTACTTTGAGCGGCAAGGACACAAAGCTCTACATGGAGCTGACGATTACCAAGGGCCGCGGCTATGTGAGCGCCGATAAGAACAAAAACGAGGATCTTCCTATCGGTGTGATCGCTGTAGATTCCATTTACACACCGGTGGAGAGAGTCAATGTGACAGTAGAAAATACCCGTGTGGGGCAGATTACGGACTATGACAAGCTGACTCTGGATGTCTTCACGAACGGGACACTGGTTCCCGACGAGGCAGTCAGCCTTGCGGCAAAGGTGCTCAGCGAGCATCTCAGTTTGTTCATCGATCTCTCTGAAAATGCGAAGACGGCAGAAGTCATGGTGGAAAAGGAGGACGATGAGAAAGAGAAAGTTCTGGAAATGAGCATCGATGAGCTGGAGCTTTCTGTTCGTTCTTACAACTGCCTGAAAAGAGCGGGGATCAATACTGTTGAAGAGCTGTGCAACAAGACATCTGAGGACATGATGAAAGTCCGCAATCTGGGCCGCAAGTCTTTGGAAGAGGTGCTGGCAAAGCTGAAAGAACTGGGACTGTCTTTGAACCCCAGCGAAGAATAGCAGGAGCGATCTGCTCTGAAATCCGCGCCGCGGGACGGTGCGGAAGCTGTCGCAGATGTGAACATCCACAGCCGGTAAGGCCAACGGGCGCGGCTGCGGTTGATCTCTAAATGGCAAAACAAATATGCATTCGGTGAGTAAGTCCAAAGAGCGTGGCCGGATGTACCATGAATGGAGAAAGGAAATCAAAAATGGCAAAGTACAGAAAACTTGGAAAGAACGCTTCGCAGAGGAAAGCATTGCTGAGAAATCAGGTGACGGCGCTGATCTACAACGGTAAGATCGTCACGACAGAGGCAAGGGCCAAGGAAGTGCAGAAGATCGCAGACGGCCTGATCGCTCTGGCAGTAAAGGAAAAGGATAATTACGAGACCGTCAAGGTGACTGCCAAGGTTGCCCGCAAGGATAAGGACGGCAAGAGAGTAAAGCAGATTGTTGACAGGGACACCAAAAAGGTGCTTTCTGAGACCCATCGTGATAAGGACGGCAAAATTCTGCGCATTGAGAACGGTATGACAGTCACTGTTTATGATGAAGTGGAAAAAGAGATTAAAAAGGATCTTCCCAGCAGGCTCCATGCGAGACACCAGATGCTTAAGGTGCTCTATCCTGTTGTGGATGTGCCTACTGAGGCGGCAGGAAGAAAGAGGAATACCAAGAATGTTGACCTTGTGGCTAAGCTGTTTGATGAGTACGGTGTAAAATATGCAAACCGCAAGGGCGGCTATACCAGGATCGTAAAGATCGGCCAGAGAAAGGGCGATGCAGCTATGGAGGTCATTCTGGAGCTGGTATAAACGGCCGGGTAAAGCAGATGCACTGAGCGGAGAGCTGTGAAAGAGATCTGAAAGCTGTGAAAAGGGACATGCGGGAGGAGCAGGAAAGCTTCTCTGCATGTCCTATTTTAATGTCTTCTGAAAATGCTGATAATCCTTGCTGTTGTTCCAGCTGCCGCCCCAGGTGAAGCCATGCTGGATAAACAGCTTATAGCACAAATCGTCCTCATCGATCTTATAGGGAAAGTCTTTGTCCCTGTCCGCATAGGCTTCCGCGGAAGCGGGAGAGATATTCCGTGTACCGTCCTGACCGTAAGTGATATACGGATTGTAAAAGGGATTCACATCAACGGCCAGGCCGTAGGCGTGCTTTGACAGACTGGAGGTGCCGTCCACCACCCTGTAATTAAAGCAGGATGTGTTGTTGTCTTCCATAGATGCAATGTCGTCTCCGTCATACTCATCGATCAGTCTCACGTGTTCCAGCCGGTATTCGTTCCGATAGAGCTCATAGAAAATTTCCAGCAGATCTCCGGCAATCTCCGAGTTGCAGATCAGTTCGCCCTCCGTGACACTGCCCTCAAAATCAAAATGCAGGATGTGGACGTAGCGCAGATCCTCAAAAGTTACAACAGGCTCTTTCTGGCTTTCGTTTGCGGCGGGGTAAGAAACGCCGGTGACATATCGGCGAAGATTATCCGACAGAGGTTCATAATAAAATTCCTCTGCCTCCGGGAGCGCACAGCGCTGCTCCAACAGGGAATCACCGTTCAGAACGGCGCCGGTAGGACGGGAAGCGGGCGCTGCAGATACCGACGGATTGTGGGATGGACTGGGTTCTGCAGTCCTGTATTCCCCGGAGCCGGATGCCTGCGGCGAAGCGGTCTCCGGCGGCGCCGTCAGACCTGCGGAGGGAGCGGGAGATGCAGTGCCGTTTTGTCCGGCATACTCTGTAAGACTCATGGAATTTAATCGCGCCAGCCTGCTTAAGCCGCTTACCAGGAGGACAATGGCAATGAGTGTTGCAAACATTTTGATCAGTTTATTTCTGTTCATATTCAATCCAAGCCTTTTCTCTCTAGCAGAGCGGTGACGCAGCTCTGTGTTTCATTTGTGGCCCTCATTTTTGGTTTTCAGTTTTCTGGACAATAGCTTTAATTTGTAAACAAGCATAAATGCAGATGTGGATTTCAACTGCAGATTGATCAATTTTCGTTCATAATCATTAGTATTTTGAATGTAATATGTGTTTTGGCGGAAATTGGGAAATGTGGAGATCATTTCGTTTCCCAATTGTTTCACAAAAGCAGAGCTTTTCTTGTGAAAATTCTGCATGTAGGAGAACAGAGTGTTTCGATAAAAGAGGCTGCTGAAATGATATTCTATGACATCGCGATACTCATCCAACGCTCCGTTCTCTTTGGCATATTTCATCATAATGCGCATTGCTTCCATTCGGTCCTGGCATTTTTTGAAGCTGCTGCCATGTGTTGTGGAATCTGCATGCTGATAATAGAATAAATTTGCCTCCGGTATATGTTCAAAATGCTTTATGCGCATTCCAATCTCAACAAAAGTAGCATTATCCTCGTAGAACATATATTCCGGAAAGCGAAATTCCCTGCCAAGGAATATTTCTCTTGCATAAATTTTCGTGACAAGCGGTCCTGGATGCAGCAAATATCTTTTTCTGGTTTCATGGTCAAAAATTCCTGTCTGATCAGGGAAATTACATGCCTCCCTCTCTGCAGGAATCATGGTATGTTCATAAACTCTGCTCAGATCTGTCCCTACAGCATCCGCTCCCGTGCGTATTGCAAGATTGACCATCTTCTCATAGAGATCCTCAACGGCCCAGTCGTCTGCGTCCATAAACCCTATATATTGTCCCTGCGCCTCCTGCAGGCCTAAGTTTTTTGCACCGCCCTGCTTTCTGTTTTCCGGGGATGCGATTACCCGGACTCTTCCGGGATATTCCGATTCAAACCTTTGAAGAATTTCCAATGAATTATCTGTGGAGGCATCATCAACGGCTATGATTTCCATACTCTCCAAGGTCTGCCGAACCAAAGAATTCATGCAGTATTCCAGATTACCGTCCCTGGCCATATTATAAACAGGTACTATTATGCTCAATTTCAGCATTTGATATATCCTTTCTAAATGCAGAGTGCGCAAAATGTTATACATAGGGCACAACATCATTATATTACCATGACCCTGTCCCGGTAGCAATCTTTTTTCCACAAAGTTAAAACCGGTTAAAACCACAAAGCTAAGGCTGAGGAAACAGTTGTAATCGGCTCCCAAATCTGCTATAGTTGAGAAAGTATGGGAAAAAGAGGCGGAACAGTATGGGTATCGTCAAAACATCGGATTTGGTATACGAATACATCAGGCGTGATGAGGACGGAAATGTAGAGGGCATTACCACGGCGGTGGATAAGGTAAATCTGGATGTGACCCAGGGGGAATTTGTGGCTATCCTGGGGCACAATGGTTCCGGCAAATCTACTCTGGCCAAGCATATCAACGCCATCTTAAATCCCACAGAGGGTACTGTGTGGGTAGACGGTATGGATACTTCGGACGAGGAAAAGGTCTGGGATGTCCGTCAGACTGCCGGCATGGTGTTTCAGAATCCGGACAACCAGATCATCGGGCAGGTAGTGGAGGAGGATGTGGGGTTCGGGCCGGAGAATATGGGCATTCCAACGAAGGAGATCTGGGAGCGTGTAGAGGAAAGCCTGCGGGCCGTGGGGATGTACCAGTTCCGCAAGTATTCGCCCAATAAGCTTTCCGGAGGCCAGAAGCAGAGAGTCTCCATTGCGGGAGTGCTGGCAATGCACCCGAAATGTATCGTTCTGGATGAGCCCACGGCCATGCTGGACCCCAGCGGACGGAAAGAAGTGATCCGTGCGGTGCGGGGGCTGAACCAGGTGGAGGGTGTGACGGTGATCCTGATTACCCACTACATGGAAGAGATCATTCACGCGGACAGGGTCTATGTGATGGACCGGGGAAAAATCGCCATGGAGGGAACCCCGAAAGAGATCTTTTCCCAGGTGGAACGGCTGAAGCAGCTGAGACTGGATGTGCCGCAGGTGACGCTGCTGGCATATGAACTGAAAAAGCGCGGGCTGGATCTGCCGGATGGGATCCTCACGGCGGAGGAACTGGCCGACTGTATTATGAGAGTTTAAAGGTTTAAAAGTAAACTTTCCAATTCTGATTGTTATGCGTGCTAAAGCACGCAAGGGGTATAAGTATGTCAATCATTTTGGATCATGTGAGTTATATATACGGAAAAGACACCCCTCTGGCTGTGGCGGCGCTGAAAGATGTAAGCCTGCAGTTTCCGGACGGACAGTTCGTAGGCATTATCGGGCACACCGGCTCCGGGAAATCCACCTTGGTACAGCATTTAAACGGACTGCTAAGGGCTTCATCCGGCCACATCTATTTCAACGGAGAGGACATATATGACAAGGACTTTGATATGAAAAAGCTGCGCAGCCGGGTGGGGCTGGTGTTTCAATATCCGGAGCATCAGCTCTTTGAGACAGACGTTTTCTCGGATGTGTGCTTTGGCCCGAAGAATCTGGGACTGGACAAGCGTGAGGTGGAGCTCAGGGCTTACGACGCTCTGCGGAAAGTGGGACTGCCGGACGAGCTGTTTTATCAGTCGCCGTTCGATCTGTCAGGGGGCCAGAAGCGACGGGCGGCTATTGCGGGAGTGCTGGCCATGAAGCCGGAGGTGCTGGTGCTGGATGAACCCACTGCAGGGCTGGATCCCAAAGGCCGGGACGAAATTCTGGATCAGGTGAAAAATCTCCAGATTTCCACAGGCATGACGATCCTCCTGGTGTCTCACAGCATGGAGGATGTGGCCGAGTATGTGGACCGGATTGTGGTCATGAACGGCGGAAGCGTCATGTATGACGGAACGCCCAGGGAGGTGTTCCGCCATTATAAGGAACTGGAGGAAGCGGGGCTGGCGGCGCCTCAGGTGACCTATATGATGCACCGGCTGAAAGAAAGGGGCCTGGATGTGGATGTGGACGCTACCACCATCGAAGAGGCAGCGGATACGGTGATGCAGGCGCTGGGCCGGTCAGGAAAGCAAAGGCAGAAGTCATAGGAGCATGTATGCTTAGAGATATTACTTTAGGACAATATTATCAAACGGAATCCGTGATCCACAGGCTGGATCCCCGGGTAAAGCTGGGAGGCACTCTGCTTTATATCATCTCCCTGTTCTTCTATAAAAATCCGTTGGGATATGCCGTCGCCATTTTGTTTCTGGCGATTGTGATCCGGCTGTCCCATGTGCCTTTTCGATTTATGGTAAAAGGGATGCGTGCCATTTTGTTTCTGCTAATCCTGACAGTGGGGTTCAATCTGTTTTTGACGCCGGGAACGGAACTGATTTCATTCTGGCGGCTGACGATCACAAAGGAGGGGCTGCAGACGGCGGTGACTATGGCAGTAAGGCTGACGATCCTGATCATCGGGTCTTCGATCATGACTCTGACCACCACCCCTAACAATCTGACGGACGGACTGGAGAAAATGATGGGGCCGCTTAAGATTTTCAGAGTGCCTGTGCATGAGGTGGCCATGATGATGTCTATCGCTCTGCGGTTTATCCCGATCTTACTGGAGGAGACGGACAAGATTATGAAAGCGCAGATCGCCAGAGGCGCAGATTTTGAGAGCGGAAATATCTTCAAACGGGCAAAAGCGCTGGTGCCGCTGCTGGTGCCGCTTTTCATCTCCGCTTTCCGCCGGGCCAATGACCTTGCTCTGGCCATGGAATCCCGGTGCTACCGGGGCGGCGAGGGGAGAACGAAAATGAAACCTTTGGTGTATCGAAAGCGGGACTGGATCGCCTATGGATGTATTGTTCTTTATCTGGCGGTGGGGATCACGCTGGGAAGGCTGGTGTGGACCCGGGCATGACAGAGCAGAAACAGGCTGCAGCGACAAGGAGGATCCGTCTGACTGTGGCATATGACGGAACGAATTATCACGGCTGGCAGACGCAGAATAACGGGATTACCATAGAGAGCGAGCTGGACCGGTGCCTGGAGGAGCTGCTGGGGGAACCGGTCCACGTGATCGGCGCCAGCCGAACGGACGCCGGCGTCCATGCGTTGGGCAATATTGCGGTATTTGATACGGTGAGCCGAATCCCGGCGGAAAAATTTGCATATGCCCTGAATCGGCGTCTGCCGGAGGATATCCGGATCCAGCGGTCCGAGGAGACAGCCTTGGACTGGCACCCGAGACATTGCGAAAGCCGCAAGACATATGAATACAGAATCTATCGGGCAGAGTTCCCCATGCCTGTAAAGCGGCTGTACGCATATTTTACTTACCGCCCTCTGGATGTGGAACGGATGCGGCGGGCAGCAGAGCTTCTGGTGGGCGAGCATGACTTTGCAGGCTTCTGCCAGTCGGGGGCTCAGACGGAAAGCACCGTGCGCACGATCTATGCGCTGGATGTGGAGGAGCAGGGCGCAGATCTGGTGATCCGGGTCTGCGGCAGTGGTTTCCTCTATAATATGGTAAGGATCATCGTGGGAACCCTGATGGAAGCGGGGCAGGGGAAGCGGGAGCCGGAATCGCTGAGGGAAGTGCTGGAAGCCGGGAACCGCAGCATGGCTGGCCCAACTGCGCCTGCCATGGGACTGACATTGGTGAAATATGAATTTGCAGAATGAAAACTTTTATCCCGGATTTTGGTAACAGTTCAGCCCTCCGTCGTATTCAGCCCGGTACTGTCGATGTTCTCCCGGCAGACCGTTGGAGCACGTCGGCACTTGGCGAGGTACTTTCGAGCCTAGTGTCCGCTACGTGCGGAGCCGAGCGGAAGCGCGTCTGCCGGGAGAACATCGGCAGTACCGGGCGTGACTTGCAGGGGAATGGCTGAACTGTTACAGATTTTGGGGAAATTTTGGAATTCGTTATTGACACGCCCGGGCCGGTATAGTAAAATATATGACTGTGACAATGTTTCTACACGTTTTGCCAAAGCCCCGGCAAAGTGTTGGAGATAAAGTAAACAAGCCGTTCTGAAAGAAATGCGGCGGACAGCCGGACATCTGTCTTATGCATGGGCAGCAGGACAACAAAGTGACAAAGTAATACGGAGGGAACATAATGAAGACATTTATGGCTAGTCCAGCTACAATCGATAGAAAATGGTATGTAGTAGACGCTGACGGTAAGACCCTGGGCCGTCTTGCTTCTGAAGTAGCAAAGGTTCTGCGCGGAAAGAATAAGCCGATCTTCACGCCTCATATGGACACAGGTGACTATGTGATTGTAGTGAACGCAGAAAAAGTAAAGGTAACAGGCAGGAAACTGGATCAGAAGATTTATTATCATCATTCCGATTACGTGGGCGGCATGAAAGAAGTGACTCTGAAAGAGAAGCTGGCAAAGAAGCCTGAAGAGGTAGTCGAGCTGGCAGTCAAGGGCATGCTTCCCAAGGGACCTTTAGGAAGGCAGATGTACAGAAAGCTTTTTGTATATGCAGGACCTGACCACAAGCATGCGGCTCAGAAGCCTGAGACACTGACATTCTAAAGGATAGGAGGAAAATAAATCATGGCTAAGACGGAAAAGTACTATGGTACAGGCAGAAGAAAGAAATCCATTGCCAGGGTATATCTGGTTCCCGGAAAAGGCAATGTTACGATCAATAAGAGAGACATGGACGATTATTTTGGACTGGAGACTCTGAAAGTGATTGTCCGCCAGCCTTTGGTCGCTACCGAGAATGTGGAGAAATTCGATGTGATCGTAAATGTTCACGGCGGCGGATACACGGGCCAGGCAGGTGCGATCAGACATGGCATTGCAAGGGCCCTGCTCCAGGTGGATGCAGACTTCAGACCTGTTCTGAAGAAAGCGGGATATCTCACCAGAGACCCTCGTATGAAAGAGAGAAAGAAGTATGGCCTCAAGGCTGCCCGTCGCGCTCCGCAGTTCAGCAAGCGCTAAACTTTATCAAAAGTGGTCAAAAACCCCGGAAC
>CANRMK010000039.1 GCA_947631715.1 uncultured Acetatifactor sp. | reverse complement strand
ATCCACAAAAAAAGAAGAGGATGTAGAAATAGGTCCTATGAATGTGGATAACTTTCCAATTTTTACGGAAAACTCAGAAACGGGAAATTTGAGGCATCCGGGCAGGCTATAATAGAATTTACCTTTCAAAGCTGTGAGAATGTATGTTCTGTTTACAAATGCGGAAAAATGTGGTAACATTTTGATAACTGTTGCAGGACTACTATATGTTGGGCCCTGCCAGATGATACTGTACCAGAGAGCGATATGGTACGGATCTGTGAAAAAGAGACAGGCCTTAAAGAGGTAGAGATAGATGGAACAATATGCGATCAAGGGCGGCAATCCCCTGGTGGGGGATGTGGAGATAGGCGGCGCAAAGAATGCGGCGCTTCCCATTCTTGCAGCCTCCACTATGACGGACGAGACCGTTTTTATAGATAATATACCGGATGTGCGCGATACGAATGTACTGCTGGAGGCCATGCAGGATATCGGCGTTATGGTAAAGCGGCCGGAACGGCATAAGGCAGTGCTGAATTCCGGCGGTATCAGCAGCCTTGTGGTGAACACGGAGGGAATCAAGAAGATCAGGGCATCTTATTATCTGCTGGGTGCACTTCTCGGAAAGTATAAGTATGCGGAGGTGGCGCTGCCGGGCGGCTGCGATATCGGCTGCCGGGCGATAGACCAGCATATCAAGGGCTTCAGAGCCTTGGGAGCGGAAGTGGTCATCGAACACGGCATGATCAAAGCCAAAGCTGAACACCTGACAGGAAGCCATATCTACATGGATGTGTCCAGCGTGGGAGCTACCATCAATGTGATGATGGCGGCGGTCATGGCGGAGGGCAGGACTATCATAGAGAACTCAGCCAAGGAGCCTCATGTGGTGGATCTGGCCAATTTCCTGAACAGTATGGGCGCCAACATCAAGGGAGCGGGGACCGATGTGATCCGCATCAGAGGTGTGAACAGGCTGCACGGATCCGAGTATACCATTATTCCCGATCAGATCGAGGCCGGGACTTTCATGTTCGCGGCGGCAGTCACAAAAGGGGATGTGACGGTGAAAAACGTGATCCCCAAGCATTTGGAATCCATTACGGCGAAGCTTTTGGAGATTGGCTGCGAAGTGGAGGAAGCGGACGACTGTATCCGGGTAGTGGCGTCCAAGCCCTTAGTGCACACTCAGGTCAAAACGCTTCCCTATCCAGGATTTCCCACAGATATGCAGCCTCAGATCACGGTGGCGCTTGCGCTGTCTAAAGGGACCAGCATTGTGACGGAAAGCATTTTTGAGAACCGGTTCAAGTATGTGGATGAGCTGATCAGGATGGGAGCCAGCATCAAGGTGGAGGGAAACACAGCCATCATTGACGGCGTGGAGAAATATACGGGGGCAAGCATTTCGGCGCCGGATCTCAGAGCGGGAGCCGCGCTTGTGATAGCAGCCCTGGCGGCAGTAGGATATACCACGGTAGATGACATAAAGTATATTGAGCGAGGGTATGAAGACTTTCACCTGAAACTCCGAAATCTGGGGGCTCAGATCGAGCTGGTCCAGACGGAAAAGGATATCCAGAGGTTCAAGCTCCGGGTGGGATAAGGAAATATATTTTCCTGTTGACAGAACAGCGCGTTCAGTGTATTGTATTGATGTAACGAAAAGTGAATATGATTTCTCTTATTCAGAGTTGGCGGAGATACATAGGATCGATGAAGCCACGGCAACCCCTTTCGGAAAGGAAGGTGCCCACCTGAGCGAGTAAAATCGAGCAATAAGAGGATTGATGGTCGAAAGATTCCGGTCCGCTTATCAGCTAAGCGGATCTTTTTTATGGATCCTTTCGGAAATCGGCCACAGAGTATGAGCCAGGAGACTATGCCGGAGAAAACAGTTCACGTAAAAAACAGAAGTCTGATTGGATGACAAAGGAGAGGATGACTATGGAAAAACATTTATTTACCTCAGAGTCTGTGACGGAGGGACATCCCGACAAGCTCTGTGATGCAGTGTCCGATGCGATCCTGGACGCCTGCATGGAGCAGGATCCCATGAGCCGCGTAGCCTGTGAGACTGCAAGCTGCACGGGTTTTGTGCTGGTCACCGGGGAGATCACTACGAAAGCAAACCTGGATGTGCCTGCCATTGTGCGAAAGACCGTGAACGAGATCGGCTACAATGACAGCAGTGTGGGATTTGACGGCAACACATGCGCTGTGATGGTGGCGCTTGACAAACAGTCTCCCGACATTGCCATGGGTGTGGATAAGGCTCTCGAGGCAAGGGAATCGGGAATGAGCGATCAGCAGATCGAGGCGATCGGCGCCGGAGACCAGGGAATGATGTTCGGATATGCGGTAAACGAGACGCCGGAACTGATGCCCTATGCCATTTCGCTTGCCCATAAGCTGACCAGACAGCTCACGAAAGTCCGCAAGGATGGCACGCTCACCTATCTGCGCCCGGACGGAAAGAGCCAGGTATCTGTAGAGTATGACGAAAACGGAAAACCTGTGCGCCTGGAGGCGGTCGTGCTTTCCACTCAGCACGATGAAAAGGTGTCCCAGGAACAGATCCATGCGGATATCAAAAAATATGTCTTTGATCCTGTCCTGCCCAGGGAGATGGTAGATGAGAACACAAAGTTCTTTATCAATCCCACCGGCCGTTTTGTGATCGGCGGCCCTCAGGGTGATGCAGGGCTTACCGGCCGTAAGATCATTGTGGACACTTATGGCGGATATGCCCGCCACGGCGGCGGAGCATTCTCCGGAAAGGACTGCACCAAGGTGGACAGGAGCGCCGCTTATGCCGCCCGGTATGTGGCCAAGAACATTGTGGCCGCAGGTCTGGCAGACAAATGTGAGATCCAGCTTTCCTACGCCATCGGTGTAGCGCAGCCTACTTCGGTCATGGTGGATACGTTCGGGACCGGAAAGATCAGCAATGATAAGCTGGTGGAAATCGTTCGCGAGAATTTTGATCTCCGCCCGGCCGGCATCATCAAAATGCTGGATCTGCGCAGGCCCATTTACCGGCAGACCGCTGCCTATGGCCACTTTGGCCGGGACGATATTTCTCTCCCCTGGGAGGCTGTTGACAAGGCGGAGATCCTGAAGAAATATCTGTAAGACGGCTGAGACAGTACATATGCAGAATTGGAGAGAAGCATTCCTTCGGGGATGCTTCTTTTTTGCCGGGGGCTGAACACTGGGGGCTGAACGGTTACGATTTTTCTTCACAAAAGCAGGAATATTTTGTATAATGAAGCGGTAGGCATTCCTGAAAAGAGGTGGCGTTCATGGCATTTGCGCATCTTCATGTCCATACGGAGTATTCGCTCCTGGACGGATCCAACAAGATAAAAGAATATGTAGCCCGGGTCAAAGAACTGGGAATGAACAGTGCTGCCATCACGGACCATGGAGTCATGTACGGCGTGATCGATTTCTATAAGGCGGCCAGAGAGGCAGGGATCAAACCTATTCTGGGCTGTGAAGTGTATGTGGCGCCCCGCTCCCGGTTCGACAGGGAACTTACCGGCGGTGAGGATCGTTACTATCATCTGGTGCTGCTGGCGGAAAACAATGTGGGGTATGCCAATTTAATGAAAATTGTCAGCAGAGGCTTTACGGAGGGCTATTATTACAGACCCCGGGTGGACATGGAGATACTCAGCCAGTTCCACGAGGGGATCATTGCGCTGTCCGCCTGTCTGGCGGGGGAAGTGCAGCGCTGTATTTCCAGGGGGCTTTTGGAGGAAGCCAGGAAGACGGCAAAAAAATATGAGGATTGTTTCGGAAAGGGCAATTTCTTCCTTGAGATGCAGGATCACGGCCTGCCGGAACAGCGGATGGTGAACACGGAACTTCTGAAAATGAGCAGGGAACTGGAGATTCCGCTGGTCGTCACGAATGATGTACATTACACTTATGATACGGATGCGGATTCCCACGATATCCTGCTCTGTCTTCAGACCGGGAAAAAGCTGGCAGATGAGGACAGAATGCGCTATGAGGGCGGCCAGTATTATGTGAAGAGTGAGGAAGAAATGTCAGAACTGTTCCCCTATGCCCCGGAGGCGCTGGAGAACACTCAGCGCATTGCGGACCGGTGCAATGTGGAGATTGAGTTCGGCGTGACCAAGCTGCCCAGGTATGAGGTGCCTGACGGGTATGATTCCTGGGGCTATCTGAATAAGCTCTGTGAAGACGGGCTCCTTGAGCGCTATGGAGACGGAAGCCTGCCTGCAGGGGATACGGGGCAGACTCTGCGCGAGAGGCTGGACTATGAGCTGTCTGTGATCCGCACCATGGGATATGTGGACTATTTTCTGATCGTGTGGGATTTTATCAATTATGCGAGAGAGAACGGCATTCCGGTAGGCCCGGGGAGGGGATCTGCGGCGGGCAGCATTGTCTCTTACTGCCTGAAGATCACCAATATCGACCCTATCCGTTACAATCTGCTGTTTGAGCGTTTCCTGAATCCGGAGAGAGTGTCCATGCCGGATATCGATATCGATTTCTGTTTTGAGCGCAGGCAGGAAGTGATCGACTATGTGGGGAGAAAATACGGTTCCGATAAGGTAGTTCAGATCGTCACTTTCGGTACCCTGGCTGCCAAGGCTGTGATCAGGGATGTGGGGCGCGTTATGGATCTGCCGTACAGCTTCGTGGATTCCATCGCCAAGCTGGTCCCCAAGGAGCTGAACATCACGCTGGATCTGGCGCTGGAGAAAAACCCGGAGCTGCGCAGTCTGTATCAGGACAACGAACAGGTGAAATATCTGATCGATATGTGCAGGAGGCTGGAGGGGCTCCCGCGGAATACCTCCATGCATGCGGCGGGTGTGGTGATCTGTCAGAAGTCCGCGGACGAGTTCGTGCCGCTGTCCAGAGGCAGCGACGGTTCTGTCACAACGCAGTTCACCATGACCACCCTGGAAGAGCTGGGGCTTCTGAAAATGGATTTTCTGGGCCTGAGGACACTGACGGTCATCCATGATGCGGTTGAATTTGTGGAGAAAAGCTGCGGAAAGCGGATAGATATCGATCAAATCGACTACAACGATCCAAAGGTCCTGGCGTCCATAGGAACGGGAAAGACGGAGGGCGTGTTCCAGCTGGAGAGCGGCGGGATGAAGAACTTTATGAAAGATCTGCGCCCGCAGAATCTGGAGGATATCATTGCCGGAATTTCCCTGTATCGGCCGGGGCCCATGGACTTTATCCCCAAATATATTGCGGGAAAGAACAACCATAGCGCTGTCAACTATGCCTGCCCTCAGCTGGAGCCCATTCTGGCGCCCACCTACGGCTGCATTGTCTATCAGGAACAGGTGATGCAGATCGTGCGGGACCTGGGCGGCTATACTCTGGGGAGGAGCGATTTGGTCCGGCGTGCCATGAGCAAGAAAAAGCAGGCCGTGATGGAGAAAGAGCGCGCCAATTTCATTTATGGCAATCCGGAAGAGGGAGTGCCGGGCTGTATTGCAAAAGGCATTGATGAGAAGACGGCAGACGGCATCTATGAAGACATGATGGATTTTGCAAAATATGCTTTCAATAAGTCCCATGCGGCCTGCTATGCGGTCGTGGCCTATCAGACAGCGTATCTGAAATATTATTATCCGGTCGAATTTATGGCAGCGCTGATGACGTCGGTGATCGATAATCCCAAAAAGGTCTCCGAGTATATTCTGCTCTGCAGGAGTATGAATATCCGCCTCCTGCCGCCGGATATCAATGAGGGGGAGATCGGCTTTTCCGTGTCCGGGGACAGCATACGCTATGCTCTGACAGCGATCCGGGGCGTTGGACGGCCTGTGATGGAGAGCATACTGGAAGAACGCGCCGCGAGAGGCCCCTTTTCTAATCTGAAAGATTTTATCACGCGGCTGGCGGATAAGGAGATCAACAAACGTGTCATAGAAAGCTTTATCAAGGCCGGCGCCATGGACAGTCTGGGCGGTACCAGAAAACAGTTCATGAGTGTCTATGTGCAGATACTGGATCAGATCACCAGGGATAAAAAGAGCAACCTGGCGGGCCAGATCACCCTGTTCGATCTGGCGGATGAATCCCGAAAAGAGGAATTTGACTTTCATATGCCGGATGTGGGAGAGTATACAAAGGAAATGCGGCTGGCCTTTGAAAAGGAGGTCCTTGGCATATATGTGAGCGGGCATCCTCTGGAGGAGTATCAGCAGCTCTGGGAGAAAAATATCACGAATACTACCAATGACTTTATGTTGGATGAGGAGACAGGAAGCGCAGGTGTGGCCGACCAGTCTGCGGTGATCGTGGGAGGCATGATCGCGGATAAGACGATTAAGTATACCAAGAACGATGCGGTGATGGCGTTCTTAAATCTGGAAGATCTGGTGGGGAATGTGGATGTGATCGTGTTTCCGAAAGACTATGAGCGCTGCAGCGCCATGCTTCAGGAGGACTCCAAGGTATTTATCAAGGGCCGGGCGGCCGTGGACGAGGATCGGGACGGCCGGGTGATCCTGGAGCAGATCGTTACTTTTGAGGAGGCGGCGCAGGCGGCCGGCCAGCCGCTGTTCAAAGACCGGGTCTTCAGCCGGCAGAGACCGGGCAGAGGCTGGAGCGGCGCCGGAGACAGGGGCGTGCAGAAAGGAATTCCCGGCCGGGCAGGCGGGGGGCTGCCGAAGGGGATCTGGATCCAGTTCCCTGACTGTGGAGCATATCAGGCCAGGGAACAGGAACTGCTGCATGCCTTGGCGGACTCCAACGGACAGGATGATGTTGTGGTCTACCTGAAAGACACAAAGAACTATAAAGTGCTTTCGCTTAAAAGACGTGTCTGCGCGGACCAGGCTCTGGTGGAAAAACTGGCGGAAATTTTTGACCGGGAAAATGTAAAAATTGTAGGTAAACCGTTGTCCCCTATTGAAAACGGCAGCAAAATGGATTAAAATGAAAAAATCAGGGCGTGGAAGAAGCCCTTACCGGAGGTAAGTCATGGCAAAAGAGATAAAGACAATTGCGGTTTTGACCAGCGGCGGCGATGCGCCCGGTATGAATGCGGCGATCCGCTCCGTGGTGCGCACCGCTATTTCCCGCGGGATTAAGGTAAAGGGAGTGAAGCGGGGATATATGGGGCTCTTGAACGAAGAGATTTCCGATATGGAAGCCCGCAACGTGTCCGACATCATACAGAGAGGCGGAACGATTCTGGGCACTGCAAGGTGCCTGGAGTTCAAGAAGCCTGAGGTCCAGGAGAAAGCGGCTGAGATCTGTAAAAAACATGGTATTGACGGCATGGTCGTCATCGGGGGAGACGGTTCCTACAGGGGGGCACAGGCTCTGTCCAGACATGGGATCAATACGGTGGGACTTCCCGGGACCATCGATCTTGATATTGCCTGTACGGATTACACCATTGGTTTTGACACCGCAGTGAACACGGCCATGCAGGCCATTGATAAGGTAAAGGACACCTCTTCGTCCCATGAGCGCTGCAGTATCATAGAGGTGATGGGGCGGAATGCAGGGTATATTGCTCTCTGGTGCGGAATCTCAAACGGTGCGGAAGATATTCTGCTTCCGGAGAAATACCGGTTCAACGAGCAGGAGATCATTAATCACATCATTGAGAGCAGAAAGAAAGGAAAGACGCATCATCTGATCATTAACGCTGAGGGAATCGGCCATTCCGTGTCTATGGCAAGGCGGATCGAGGCGGCTACCGGCATAGAGACCAGGGCAACGATCCTGGGCTATATGCAGCGGGGCGGCAATCCGACAGCCAGAGATCGCTATTATGCCTCTATTATGGGAGCGCTGGCAGTGGACGTGATCCTGGCGGGGAAGACCAACCGGGTAATTGGCTATAAGAACGGAAAGTTCATAGATGTGGACATTGAGGAAGCGCTGCAGATGGAGAAGAATATTGACGAATATCAGTATGAAGTGGCGCAGATGCTCACTGTCTGAAGCAGGAACCTGCTGCGATAGCAGATCTGCCGCAGGCCGAATCTGTTGCGGCAGCAGGAATGAAGCGGGCTTGGGAACGGCTCTCCCTGACGGGAGGGCCGTCTCTTTAAAGGAGAAAGACGTATGATCACCAGTATCGCAAATGCGAAAGTAAAACAGGTGGTTCGGTGGCAGGGCAAAGCAAAGGAGCGCAGGGAGGCAGGAATTTTTCTGACAGAGGGCTTTAAACTTTTCCGGGAGGCTCCTCTGCAGCAGATACGGGAAGTATATCTGTCGGAGGACAGCGCGGAGCGAGCGGAATCAGACCATATGTTATGGGAGAAACTGCAAAAAACGGGATATGAGACAGTGAGCGGTTCCGTGTTTCAGAAAATGTCCGATACCAAAACCCCACAGGGGATTCTCTGTGTGCTGAACAGGCCGGCATATACGCAGGAGGATCTGTTTGCAGGCCCCGCTCCGCTGCTGATCGTGCTGGAGGGGCTTCAAGATCCGGGCAATCTGGGAACGATTATAAGGACAGGAGAAGGGGCGGGAATAACGGGCGTTATAATGACAGAGGGAACAGTCGATATTTATCACCCCAAGGCGATCCGGGCCACTATGGGATCTGTTTTCAGAGTCCCGTTCCTGTATATGGATAACATAACTGATGTGACGCAAAAACTGAGGGACAGAGGAATCTGCATCTTTGCGGCACATCTGTCAGGTACAGCCTATTACGACAGAGTTTCCTTTCAGGGAGGCACGGCGTTCCTGATCGGAAATGAGGGCAATGGCCTGAGCGCGGAGGCTACAGCCGGGGCGGAACAGCTGCTGAAGATTCCCATGGAGGGAAAGGTGGAATCCCTGAATGCGGCAGTGGCGGCGGCACTTTTGATGTATGAGGCGCAGCGGCAGCGCCACAGCATAAATAACATATGATTTTATAGAGGAGGTATCATTTTATGAAAATAGGGTTTATCGGTCTTGGGAACATGGCCTCAGCGATCATCGGAGGCATGCTGGAGAAAGGAATGGTGGAGGCAGGCGACATCGTTGGCTCCGAGAAGCTGCCGGAAACGGCCAAACGCGCCGCAGATCGGTTCGGGATCAAAGCGGTGACGGACAATAAGGCGGCGGCCAGGGAGGCGGACATTCTCTTTTTGGCGGTGAAGCCGAATTTCCTGTCGGAGGTGATCGCCGAGATCAGGGAGGAGGTCAGAAAAGAGACTTTGATCGTCAGCATTGCCGCAGGCAGGACGCTTTCTTATTTAAAGGAGGCTTTCGGCCGGCCGGAGTTAAAGATCATCCGCTGTATGCCGAATACGCCTGCCCTGGTGCTGGAGGGCTGTACCGGCGTGAGCGCCGGAGATGAGGTGCCGGGAGAGGATCTGGATCTGGTAGTGAAGCTTTTGAGCTCCTTTGGACGAGCCAGCATTGTGCCGGAGCGTCTGATGGATGTTGTGGTAGGAATCAGCGGAAGTTCCCCTGCCTATGTGTTCATGTTCATAGAAGCTATGGCGGACGCGGCGGTAGCGGGGGGAATGCCCAGGCAGCAGGCCTATGAATTCTGCGCCCAGGCGGTGCTGGGAAGTGCCAGGCTGGTACTAGAGACGGGGACCCATCCGGGCCAGCTGAAGGATATGGTCTGCTCTCCCGGCGGAACCACGATCGATGCTGTGCGGGTGCTGGAGGAAAAAGGATTCCGCGCAGCCGTTATGGACGCAGTGGCGGCCTGCATAGAAAAATCAAAGAATATGTGACACGGGAAAAGGAGCCGCCCTGCCGGAAGAACATCGACATTACCGGGCTGAATACGGCGGAGAGGCTGAACTGTTGCGACAGCCATAATCCGGGAAGGGATAGGTGCTTGACAAATCTGCAGGCATCTGATATGATGATTTCCGTAACAAATTTAACAACTTTGTAATATTTTTATTAAGAAAATGGAATAATTATTGTTAAAATTTGTTCCGGAGGTAATAAAATGGCAAAGGCGAGGAGAATTACTGCCGCTCTGGCCGGACTGGCGTTTTGTCTGTCTCTGTTCCTGCAGGACGGAATGACTGCGCAGGCCGACAGTGATCTGCGCGTGGGAATTGCGGCACTGTTGAATCCCGGTTCTGAAAATACATCGGATATCATCAGCACTACAGCTAAGGAACTGAATCTGGAGCTGGCCTCTAAAGAGGAGGAGACAATGCTGGAGGGAACGCTGGTCATGGCGAACGTGCGGGACGCGTTGAACGTGCGCAGTGACGCCAGCGAGGAAGCGTCCAAGGTGGGTAAGCTATATAAGGACTGCGGCGGCACCATTATTGACAGAAGGGACGGCTGGACAAAACTGCAGTCCGGCAATCTGATAGGCTGGGCATCGGATCAATACCTGGTGTTTGGCGAAGAAGCCCAGGCACTGGCCAATGATGTCGGCAGAATGACTGCTACCATTGACACGGCGGCGCTTCGGGTGCGCAGAGAGCCCAGCACGGAAGCGTCCGTTCTGGGAAGTCTTCCCAGAGGCGAGATCGTGGAGGTGATCAGCCAGAATGATGACGGCTGGGTATGTATCGACTATGAGGGAGACGACGGCTGGGTGTCCGCCGAATATGTCACGTTGGATTTTATCATTGATTCCGGTGAGACCCTTGAGGAAATCAAGGCCCGGGAGGAGGCTGAACGGGAGGCCAAGCGCCATGTGAATTACGGCGAGTATACCACAGATGCCGATACCACGCTTCTGCTGGCAGCTTTGATCTATTGTGAAGCCGGATGCGAAAGCTATGAAGGTCAGGTGGCTGTGGGGGCGGTGGTCATGAACCGCGTGAGAAGCGGAGCGTACCCTAACAGTATCCATGGTGTGATCTATGCTTCGGGCCAGTTCACTCCGGCTCTCAACGGAAGAGTGAACAGCGTGTATGAGTCCGGAAGAATTCAGCAGAGCTGTATTCAGGCTGCACAGGAAGTGATTTCCGGCGTGTCCAATATCGGGGACTGCACTCATTTCCGCCGGAACAATGGTCGGGATGGTATCGTGATAGGAAATCATGTATTCTATTGATCTTATGCAGGCTACAGACACAGATGTACGGGAAAGCTGCCGCGGATGCGGCGGTTTTCCCGTTTTTTGGCAGAAT